>JASFIY010000476.1:0-3221 GCA_050122415.1 Desulfobacteraceae bacterium | reverse complement strand
CCCCGATTTACACGCCCGCTCCGGTTTGCGCTCGCCCACCAGGAGCCCTTCGAACGTTGAAGCCCAGTTCCGTTAAACGGCGCCGCGTCCTGCGGCGATTGCTGTTGACCGCCCTTATCCTGACCGCGACGAGCGGCCTGATCGCCGTCGGTGGGCTGCTGTGGCTGCAGAGCGGCGCCGGCCAGGGCTGGGTTGAGGCCCGTATCGACCAGACAATCGCGGGCCGTCTTAGCTGGAACGATTTTCGTCTTTCCCCCCTCAGCGGCCGTTTGGAATTGTGGGGGCTGCAACTGCACGATCCCGACGGAGCGCCTGTAGCCGGTTTACGGCACCTGCTGCTGGTGGTCTCCTGGCCGACGCTGCTGCAGGGCACCCTTCAGATCGACACCTTGGAGGTCGAGGCGCCTTGGGCGGACCTGCAGGTCGACAGGGACGGCAGCCTCAACCTGGCGCGCGCCCTGCGGCCCAAGGAAACCGACGATGGTGCCGCCCAAGCCGAGACCGGCGGCGGCCTGCCCCTGGACATCGCCCTCCGGCTGCTGCGTCTGACCGACGGCCGGGTGGCGTTCACCTCGGCTGCAGATCCCTTCAGCGTCACCCTCGCCGACCTGAACCTCAGCGCCGAAGGGCGCTGGTCGACCCGGAGCGCCGTCCTGAGCGTGACCGCCGGCGCCCTGGACATCCAGCAGCCCGAGATGCAAACCGGCCTGGACCGGTTGACGCTTGAGGCGAGGCTCGAAGCCGGCGCCCTGGCCCCCCTGAAGTTGACGGCCGCCGCGGGCGCCTCGCATCTGACCCTGACGGGAAGCCTGCAAAACGTGTTTTCCGCCCCGCAAATGGATCTGCGCCTGGACCTCGATCTCGTGCTGGCGGAATTGCTGGCGGGCTGGCCCCCTGCCCCGCCGCTGGCCGGTCGTCTGTCCGGCCGCCTGACCGCCCGGGGGGACCTGCAGAAGCCGGATCTGGATCTGGATCTGGCCTGGAAAGACGCTGTTTTGGCCTCGTGCCGGGCGGATGCCGTGCGCTTCGGGGCGAAGCTGCGAGACCGGCGGGTCTTCCTGCAGCTGCTTGCGCTCGCCGCCGGCGATGGCCGCCTCAGGATTCAAGGCGAGGCCGATCTCCAGCAGGATATGCCACCCGAGGAATGGCACCTACCCGGGGTGCTGGAGGCCGTCAGCTACGACCTGAATCTGGAAAGTGTGGGCCTCGAGTTGGAAAAAGTCTGCCCCTCGCCTGGAATGGCGCGCGGCCGTATCGACGGCACCCTCGCTTTGAGCGGGCGGGGTCTGGCGGGCAAGGGGCTTTCGGCGACTGCAAGCTTGCAGGCCGAGGTCCGGGATCTTGCAGCGGCACCCGAAACGGCCCTGCCGTGTGCCGATCTCTCCCTGGCGGCAGCCGCTCGCCTGGAAGGCCGCCGCGTCACCCTCAGCCGCCTGTCGGCGACCGCGGATGGCGTGCAGCTTCAAAGCGACGGCAGCTTGGACCTGGACAGCCGGGCCGTTGCCGGCAATCTCAGCCTGCAGGCGCCGGATCTGGGTCCCGTGCTGGCGGCCTTCGGCCGGACGGGGGCCGGGGGGGCGCTTGCCGTTGACGGCCGCTTGACGGGCACCCTCCAACGGCCGGCGTTTACTTTCCGCGCCGAAGGCGAGGCGCTGGCCTTCAGCCCCTTGCGCCTGGGGCGGCTCGGGCTGTCAGCCGAGCTGGATCCCGGCGGGATGCTGACCATCCGCGAACTTTCCCTGGACAACAGGGGGACACGCCTGCGGGGCGCCGGCACGGCGGGTCTTTTCGACCCCGAAGGCGGTTTTTCCCCCGACCTGCCGATTAACCTGGTGCTCAACTTCGAGGATTTGGAGCCCGAAGATTTCTGGGATCGCCCCGGCAGCGGCGGCCGCCTTCAGGGGTCCATGCGTCTGGAAGGGCGCCTTGGGGACCCGCGGGCCGCGTTGTCGCTGGCGGGCACGGATGTCGCTGTTGAAAACATCCGCCTGGGCGAGCTGGAGGCCGCCCTGCGCTTCGACGCGGGCCGCCTCGAAATCCAGCGCCTGGCGGTCCGCAACGGGCGCTCGGCCGCGTCGGTTAGCGGCAGCCTCGACCTGCTGGAAGTGGCCTCGGGCCGCTGGCGTGAAAATCCGCCGCTGCAGTTGACGGTCACCGCAGACCGCCTCCAGTTGGAAGATTTTACCCCGCGGCTCACCGGCCGCGTCGCGCTTGAGGCGCGCCTGGCGGGCGGCCTGCGCCGCCCGCTGGGCACCGTGGTTCTGAGGGGTGCCGACCTCGACAGCGGCTATCAGAAATTCTCGGAGCTGCACCTCGACCTCCTGTTGGAAGGCGAGCGGGTCCAGCTGAAACACCTGGAGGCCGCCGTCGCGAAGGGGCAAACCCTGTTTGCCCGGGGATGGCTTGGATACGACCGGTCCTATGCGCTGGAAATTGACAGCGACCCGATCGCCCTGAAGCACATCGACCTGCTGCAACGGCATTTCCCTGCGGCCGAAGGCCTTGCAGCCCTCGAACTCAAAGGCGCCGGCACCCTCAAGGCCCCCCGCCTGGACGGGGAGCTGGCCGCCACCGCCGTTCGCATCGGGGGCAGCCCCGTGCAGGACCTGCGGTTGAAACTCGGCCTGGCAGAGGGCCTGGCCCGGGTCTCGGGCCGTCTCAACTTCGATCTGACGGCCAGCTATGATGTGAATACCCAGCAGTTTGACTTGGAGGCATTTTTCCAGGACACGGCCGTCGCGCCCTATACCCGCATCGCCGGTTGGCCCGACATCACCGGGCGCCTCAGCGGCACCCTGACGGCCCGCGGCACCCCCCAACGGATCGCGGAGATCACCGCGGCGGCGGACATTTCAGATCTTTCGCTCACTTACCGGGGCACCCCGCTGGTGGGTGCCGAACA
Organism: Desulfobacteraceae bacterium; assembly: GCA_050122415.1. Taxonomy (GTDB): domain Bacteria; phylum Desulfobacterota; class Desulfobacteria; order Desulfobacterales; family JAABRJ01; genus JAABRJ01. The sequence continues at coordinate 319 of JASFIY010000476.1, read as the reverse complement.
GCTGCGGTTCTCGATTTCCGGCGGCCAAGTGCGGGTTCCCCGCAACCGGTTGAGGCTGCTCGCAGACGGCTGGCTGGAAGTGCGGGGGCAAGGGGCCATCCAGGGCCCGCTGGACTTTGAAGGCTCCGGCTTCCTGCCGCTCCAGGGTCTGGCGCCGCTAGCGGCGGATCTCGGCGCCCCGCGGGGGAACCTGAAGGTCCAAGGCCGCCTGGGCGGAAACCCGGCGGCGCCGGAGCTCCGTCTGGAGGTGATCCTGGCCGATATCGGCTGCGACCTACCGGGGCTCGCCACCCGCCTCCACAGCGTTAACGGCACGCTG
>JASFIY010000475.1:0-3222 GCA_050122415.1 Desulfobacteraceae bacterium | reverse complement strand
TCCGGGGGGGTCGGCCTGACGGTCGAGGGGGTTGCCGAGGGGCGCAAATCCGGGGCCCATCTGCCCGGTGAGGCCGATACCGGCCCCCGGCTGGGGAACGAACCGGTGCTGGATGCGGCCGCGCGCCAGGCCGTGGAGGCGGTGGCCGCGGAGTTGAAAGTCGGGCTGGGGGGGTTCGGCCTTGCGCCCGAGGGGCTCAGCGAACTGCTGACCGATCTTAAAACCATCGATGTCCAGTTGACCTCGCCGCGCCCCAAGACCGCCATCGTGCGCGAATGCCTGCGATCCGTCGGCCGGCTCTTGGCGGCTGCCGGGCAGGAGGCCGCGGCCGAACGGATTCGGCTCTTTCTGGAAGACTGAGCCCGCCCCGGGCGGCATGCCCGGCGCTGTCCTCCACGCCGCCCTGCCTGCGTTGAGACTATCCTCAGACCGCTTTTTGCAGACAGCGCAGGACCTGCTGATAGGTCTCGGGAGCGGCCGCCAGCAGATGCTCGCCGCGCTGCTCGCCGTCGATGTACTCGTTGGCGGACAGCGGCCGTCCGTCCATTTTGTATATCCTGCCGCCGGCGGCTTCGAGAATCACCTGGGCGGCCGCCAGGTCCTGATAGGATTCGTTGGCGACGAAGGCCGCCTCGGCGCGGCCCATGGCCACGTAGCAGATGTGCGCGGCGGTGCACCCCAGGTTGCGGATCTTGCCCGGGAAGTTCGTGTGGTAATGGTGGTGGAAGCGGGAGTAGAGCAGCAGCAGACTCTCGTCGTTGATGCTCTGCTGGGCCGAGACGGCGATCGCCTCCTTGCCCCAGTAGGCGGGCTGGCCCACCTGGGCGTGAAAAATATCGCCGGTGGCCGGCATGAAAAAAACCCCCAGCGTGGGCCAGAAATTGTCCAGCAGAGCCAGCGACATGCCCCAGATGGGAATCCCCGCCAGGAAGTTGGAGACCCCGTCCAGGGGGTCGAAGACCCAGAGATAACGCGTTTCGTCATGGGCGTAGGCCGTGCCGAGGTGCTGGGTGTCGAAAACCTGGTGGGCGGGGAAGGCCGCGCCCACCTCTTTTTCGAAGTGTTGCCGCAGGTGCAGCTCCGCCGATGTCACCAGCTCCTCGTCGAACTTGATGCCGTGTCTGCCCTTCCCGTAAAAGGTCATCGCCTCCGCTCCGCTCCGGTGGATAGTCTCGGTTGCAAACCGCATCAAGGCCTCTATTCCATGATCGACAAAGTTCATATGGGCGTCTCCTTTGCTGGGGGTCACAGGTGTCCTTCGATTGTCGCTATGGGGTGTGGCGCACGGCCTTTCGGCTTATAGCCCGAATCGCGCCAAAGCTCAACGGTTTCGCCGGATGCTGGGGCGGGGTTGACAATTATGACGCAATGCGTCATTTTTACGCCAAAACCCCGTTTAACGACAGCCGTCCGGTGCACCGCCGCCCGGCCCCAGGAGGAGACCCATGCACCAAATCAAGAAATACGCCAACCGCAAGCTCTACGACACCACCGAAAAGCGCTACGTCTCGCTGACCGAAATCGGGGAGTTGGTCAGGGGTGGCGAGGAGGTCTGCATCGTGGACAACGCCACCGGTGAAGACCTGACCTCCGTCATCCTCGCCCAGCTTCTGGCCCGCGACCGGCGCGAGAGCGTCGAGGAGATTTCCTCCGGCTTTCTCGCCCAGCTGATCCGCAAGGGCGGAGGGACCCTGAGCGGGTATGCACGCAAGTCCGCCGCCTTCTGGCACCACACCATCACCCTGGCCGAGGACGAGGTCGAAAAGCTGATCGGCCTGCTGGTAAAGGACCGGGAGATCAGCGAGAAGGAAGGCCGTACCCTGAAAAAGGAGATCCTCGGGTATGCCGACAATCTCAAGGGCTGGATCGGCGAGAAGGTGGACCAGCGGGTGGCCGAGCTGCTGCAGTTGATGAAGCTGCCCACCCGCGAACAGGTCACCCGCCTGACCGAGGAGGTGGCCGCCCTGCGCCGCAGGATCGACCAGCTGGCACCCCCGCCGCCCGATGCCGGTGAGGCCACAGAAGCGGTCGCCGCACCGGAAAACGTCCCCGAAACGCCCCCTGCCGCGGGCGAGTCGGCGGACTAGCCGATCGCCGCCGGGCGGGCCGCCCGGCGGCCCGCTCTTTCCCGGTTCCCTTCTACACCGTGCTGTAGTTCGGCCCCTCGCCGCCTTCCGGGCAGGTCCAGGTGATGTTGCGGTAGGGGTCCTTGATGTCGCAGGTTTTGCAGTGCAGGCAGTTGGAGGGGTTGAGCTTGAGGTGGCGGCGGCCGGTCTTTTCGTCCGTCTCCATTTCGTAGACCTGGGCCGGGCAGAAGCGCGTGCAGGGGCTGGCGTAGGTTTCGAAGCAGGTGGTGACGCACAGCCCGGTGTCGTGGACGATCAGGTGGCAGGGCTCGTCCTCGCGGTGCAGGGTCTTGGAGAGGTAAACGCCGGTGAGCTTGTCCACGTAGAGGACCCCGTCGTAGGGGGGCTTGGCTTCGGCCTCGGGCTGGACCGCGGGTCCTTTGGCGGCGGGCTTCAGGGTGCGGCAGTCCTCCCGGTGCCGCAGCGGGTCGATCAGGCCGCGGCCGCCGCTGACGTACTGGGCGCCCAGGTGGATCAGTTTGGCCGGCATTTTTTTGGCCAGGGCCTGGGCGAAATTGCGGCCCTCGTAGATTTCGGCCTTGAGCCAGCTCTCCTCCACGCGCCGGGGGTAGCGCGCGAGGGTCTCTTCGCTGGCGTCGCCGCTGGCCAGCGCCGCCAGGGCGGCCTCGGCCGCCAGCATGCCGGATTTCATCGAGACGTGGATCCCCTTGAGCCCCGGCGTGTTCTGGAAGGCTGCCGCGCCGCCTACGAAGAGGGCCCCGTCGGCGGCCAGACGCGGCATGCTGTAGTAGCCGCCGGTGGAGACGGTGCGGGCCCCCTGCTCCACCACCTTGCCGTCGCGGATGATGCCGGCTACCAGCGGGTGGCGCTTGAACTTGATGAACTCCGTGTAGGGGTCCAGCCAGGGGTTTGCGTAGCCCAGCCCCACCAGGAAGCCCAGAGCCACGCGGTTGTCGCTCATCTCGTAGATGAACCCGCCGCCGGGGGTTTCCATCCCCAGAGGATAGCCGAAGGTGTGCAGGTCGTTGCCCTCGCTGGTGGTGAAATAGTGCCCCTCGGGCAGCTGGATCACTTCCTTGATGCCGGTTTCGTAGACCTGGGGCATTTTCCCGGCGGCCAGGCCCAGCTTTGCGGT
>JASFIY010000474.1:0-3227 GCA_050122415.1 Desulfobacteraceae bacterium | reverse complement strand
GGCGCCGGTGCTCTTCACCTTGGCCGAGGACCTGGCCCAGATGGAGCTGCAGGTGGACGTGGACGAGGCCGATGTCGGGCTGGTGCGCGAGGGTCAGACCGCCACCTTCACCGTCGACGCCTATCCCGAGCGAACCTTTGAGGCCCTGATCACCCAGGTGCGCTACGGCTCCCAAACCACCGACGAGGTGGTCACCTACAAGGCGGTGCTCAAGGTGGACAACCCCGATCTGGCCCTGCGGCCGGGGATGACCGCCACGGCCGATATCACCGTCCAAAAAATCGAGGACGCCCTGCTGGTGCCCAACGCCGCCCTGCGTTTCAGCCCGGCACAGCCCAGGCAAAAGGGTCCCAGCCGCGGGTTGTTCGAGGTGCTGATCCCGCGGCCGCCGCGCAGCGGCGCCCGGCCCCAGTCCGATCTCAAGGGCGAGGGGGAGGGGAGGCGCCTGCGGGTCTGGGTCCTGCAGGACGGGCAGCCGGTGCCTAAAGCGGTGACGGTCGGGGCCACCGACGGCGCCTTCACCGAAGTGACCGGCGGCGACCTGGCCCCCGGCACGGCGCTGGTGATCGGCAGCATCGGCGGGGTCAAGTGAGCACCGCCCCATTCGGCAGCGGATCATCCCCGGTGCTGATCCAACTCCAGAAGGTGACCCGGGTTTACGGGCGCGGCCAGGCCGCCATGCGCGCCCTGGACGGCATCGATCTCGGCATCCGGCGCGGGGAGTTCGTGGCCGTGATGGGGCCCAGCGGCTCTGGCAAGTCCACCTGCATGAACATCCTGGGGTGCCTGGACACCCCCAGCGGCGGCCGCTACCGCTTCGGGGGCGTGGACGTCGGGCGCCTCAGCCGGGATCAGCGCGCGCTGCTGCGCCGCCACTACCTGGGGTTTGTTTTTCAGGGCTTCAACCTCCTCAACCGGACCTCCGCCCTGGAAAATGTCGAGCTGCCGCTGATCTACCGCGGGCTGCCGGTGCGCCGGCGGCAGACCAAGGCCCGGGAGGCGCTGGCTGCGGTGGGACTTTCCGGCTGGGAGCGCCACACCCCCGGCGAGCTTTCCGGCGGGCAGCAGCAGCGGGTGGCCATCGCGCGGGCGATCGTCAGCGATCCCGAGGTCCTGCTGGCCGATGAACCCACCGGCAACCTGGACTCGGCCCGCAGCCGGGAAATCATGAACCTGCTCTCCGGGTTCAACCGCGACCGCGGCATCACCATCATCATGGTGACCCACGAGGCCGACATGGCGGCTTTCGCCCACCGCCGGGTGCACTTCCTGGACGGCCGCATCACCGACGGGTCCGAATAGAAGGGCAACACCGCATGCTTTGGGAAACCTACCGCCTGGCCCAGCGCGAAATCCTGCGCAACGGGCTGCGTTCCTCGCTGACGGTGCTGGGCATCGTGATCGGGGTGGCGGCCGTCATCACCATGGTGACGCTGGGCGACGGCGCCACCGCCCAGGTCACCCGTGAGATCGCCAAGCTGGGCAGCAACATGCTGCAGGTCCGCCGCGGTCAGGGGTTTCGCCTGCCGGGCGGCGCTAGAATTCCCGCCAAACGCTTCCAAATAGCCGATGCCTTGGCCATCGAGCGCGATGTCCTGGGGCTCGAGGCTGTCGCGCCGGCGGTCACCACCACCCGCCAGGCGATCTTCCGCAATGTCAACTGGTCCACCTCGGTGACCGGCAGCACCAACGAATTCCTGGTCGTTCGCGACTGGCCTTTGGCCGTCGGGCGGGTGTTCAGCGACAACGAGCTGCGGGCCGGAAAGGCCGTCTGCCTGCTGGGCGCCACGGTCCGCCAGCAGCTCTTCGGCGGCCAAGACCCCATCGGCGCCACCATCCGCCTGGGCAAGATTTCCTTCACGGTCATCGGCGTGCTGCAAGCCAAGGGGCAGTCGAGTTTCGGCACCGACCAGGACGACCTGATCCTGATCCCCCTCAAGACCATGCAGCGGCGCTTCACCGGCAGGACCGACGTCAACATCATCTACCTTTCGGCCGCCGACGGGGTGTCCACCGAACAGGTCCAGGCCGACACCGAAGCCTTGATGCGCGAGCGCCGCCGCATCCAGATCGGCGAGGAGGATGATTTCCACGTGCGCGACATGAAGGAGATCATCGCCACCCTGACCGGCACCACCCGGGTGCTCACCGGTTTGCTGGGGGCCGTGGCGGCCGTGAGCCTGCTGGTGGGGGGGATCGGGATCATGAACATCATGCTGGTCTCGGTCACCGAACGCACCCGTGAGATCGGCACCCGGCTGGCCATCGGCGCCCTGGAGCGCGAGGTCCTGCTGCAGTTTCTGGTGGAGGCGGTGGTGCTGGCGGTTTTCGGCGGGGTGGTGGGGATCGTGCTGGGGCTGGCGGCGGCCTGGCTGGGGGCCCGCGCGATGGCGATGCCCTTCGTCTTCAACCCCGGCATCATCCTGGCGGCTTTCGTCTTCTCCGGCGCGGTGGGGGTGGTCTTCGGGTTTTTCCCCGCCCGCAAGGCCGCTCGGCTGGACCCCATCGAGGCCCTGCGGCACGAGTAGCCCGGGGGCGATGAGGCCGCCCGCCCGTGACGGCGGCTCTTGCCTTCGGCCGAGGGCCGGCCCCTGTCCGGGTGGCCGCTTGCAGGAACCCCTTGACGCTGCCGGCCGCGGCGCATAATAGATGGTGACGCGGAAAAGGCCCCTGCGCCGGCTCGCCCAGCGCAGCGCTGCGACCCCCTTTTGCCAACCAGAATCGAGGACGCCATGGAGATCACCGCGATCGCGCGGCAGGCCAAGCAGGCCTGCCGGCAGCTGGCCGCCGCCAAAAGCGACGCCAAAAACCGGGCCCTGGCCGCCATTGCCCAGGCGCTGGAAGCCCGCCGGGACGAGATCCTGGCCGCCAACCGGGTGGATCTGGCCCGTGCCGAGGCCGAAAACCTGGCCGCACCGCTGTTGAAGCGCCTGCGCTTCGACGCGGCCAAAATCACCGAGGCCGTGGAGGGCATCAACAGCCTGGTGGCACTGCCCGACCCGGTGGGGGCGACCCTCAGCGCCACCGAGCTGGACCGGGGGCTGGAGCTCTACAAGGTCACCTGCCCCATCGGGGTGATCGGCGTGATCTTCGAGTCCCGGCCCGACGCCCTGGTGCAGATCTCCTGCCTGTGCCTCAAGAGCGGCAACGCCGTCCTGCTCAAGGGCGGCAGCGAGGCGGCGGCCACCAACCGGATCCTGGCCGAGACGATCGGCGCCGCAGGCGCC
>JASFIY010000473.1:0-3231 GCA_050122415.1 Desulfobacteraceae bacterium | reverse complement strand
GCATGGCGCCGTGGTAGAGGGGAGCGAAGAGAAACCCGATGCCCAGCTCGAAAATGGCCTCCTCCACCAGCTCGGGGTCGGTGTTGAGGTTGACCCCGAGGGTCTCCAGCAGGTCGGCGCTGCCGCATCGGCTGGAGATCGAGCGGTTGCCGTGCTTGGCCACCGTGACCCCGCAGCCGGCCACGACGAAGGCCGTGGTGGTGGAAATGTTGAAGGTCTGGGCGCCGTCGCCGCCGGTGCCGCAAGTGTCCACCACGGTGGCGCCGGGGGTCTGGATGCGGTGGGCCTTGCGGCGCATGGCCTGGGCCGCCCCGGCGAGCTCCTCGAAGGTTTCGCCCTTGGTGGCCAGCGCCCCCATCAGGGCCCCGATCTGGGCGTCGGTGGCCTCGCCGGAGAGCACATGGTCGATCATGGCGCCCATTTCGGCGGCGGTCAGGTCGCGGCCCTGGACGATTTTATTCAGATTGTCGCGGAACATGCCTAATTCTCCTCCCTGTTAGCAGCCGGGGTGCCGGCCTCGGCGGTGGTGGTGGTGGATTTCAGGAAATTGCGCAGCAGGCGCTTGCCCACCGGGGTCATGATGGACTCGGGGTGGAACTGGATCCCCTCGGTGGGGTGCGCGCGGTGGCGGATGCCCATGATCTCCCCGTCGTCGGCCTGGGCGGCGACCGCCAGGCACTCGGGCAGATGCGCCCGCGAGACCGCCAGCGAGTGGTAGCGCATGGCCTGAAAGGGCTTCCCGATGCCCCTGTAAATGGCCTGCCCGTCGGCGCTGATCATGGAGGTCTTGCCGTGCATCAGGCGTTTGGCCGCCACCACCTCCCCGCCGAAGGCCGCCGCGATGGCCTGGTGGCCCAGGCAGACCCCCAAAAGCGGCACCTCGCCGGAGAACTCGCGGATCACCGCCAGCGAGATGCCGGCGGTCTCCGGGCGACCGGGCCCCGGCGAGATGACGATCCCGCTTGGCGCCAGGCCGCGCAGCTGCGCCACGCTCACGGCATCGTTGCGGACCACGGTGACCGCCGCGCCCAGCTGCATGAGGTGTTGGACCAGATTGTAGGTGAAGGAATCGTAGTTGTCGATCATCACGATCATTTCGAGCTCCTCCCGCTGAAAACCGCTTGGCGGCTGACCAGCTCCAGGGCTTTTTGAATGGCCATGGCCTTGTTGACGGTTTCCCGGCGCTCGCGCTCGGGGTCGGAGTCGGCCACCAGTCCGGCGCCGGCACGGACCGTCAGGCGGCCGTTTTCGATGCAGGCCGTCCGGATGGTGATGGCCAGATCCATGTTGCCGTGAAACGAGATGTAGCCCACCGCCCCGCCGTAGGGGCCGCGGGGGGTTTCCTCCAGTTCGGCGATGATTTCCATGGCCCGGATTTTGGGTGCCCCGGAAAGGGTGCCGGCCGGAAACGTCGCCCGCAGCAGGTCCCAGACGTCACAGTCGGGCTGGAGGTCGCAGCGGATGTTGGAAACCAGGTGCATCACGTGGGAGTAGCGCTCCACCAGCATCAGGTCCGTCACCTGAACGCTGCCCACCGCGGCCACCCGGCCCAGGTCGTTGCGCCCTAAATCCACCAGCATGAGGTGCTCGGCGCGCTCCTTTTCATCCTGGAGCAGTTCGTCGGCCAGAACGCGGTCCTCCTGTTCGCTGGCGCCGCGCGGGCGCGTGCCGGCGATCGGGCGCAGGGTGGCGATGCCGTTTTCCAGGCGCACCATGGTTTCCGGCGACGAGCCCACCAGGGCGATGTCGTCCAGCTGGAGGAAATAGAGGTAGGGCGAGGGGTTGATGAACCGCTGGGCCCGGTAGAGGGACCAGAGATCCGGCGGGTTGGGGCAGACGAACGGCTGGGAGACCACCGCCTGGATGATGTCCCCGGCGGTGATGTGGGCCTTGGTGCGCACGACCCGCTGGCGGTAGGTTTCCGGTGGGTGAACGGCCGCCAGCTGAAACTGTGCGCTCGCGGGCGTCGCCTCCGCCGCCGGCCGCGCCAGCAGACCCAGCAGCGCCCGGAGCCCTTCGGTGGCCGCGGCATAGGCGCCATCGGCGTTCTGCGCGCCGTCGGGGAAGGTGATCTTGACGGCCAGCAGGGTGTGCCGGATGTTGTCGAAGATCAGCAGCTCATCGGGCACGATGAACTGCGCCAGCGGGGTCTCGGCGGGCAGCTTGTTGGGTATCTTTTCGAAAAACGACACCATTTCATAGGCCAGATAGCCCACCAGGCCGCCCCAGAAGCGGGGCAGCTCGGGTATCTCGGGCGGCCGGAAGCCGGCCATGAAGGCCCTCAGGACCGCCAGCGGATCGCCGCCGTGGGGCACCCGGCGCTGGGCGCCGTTTTCCCGGATCTCCACCGCGTCCCGGAAAACCTTGAGATGTGCCCGGGCCGAGGTTCCCAGAAAGCTGTAACGGCCCCAGCGCTCGCCGCCCTCGACGCTTTCAAAGAGAAACACCGGCCGGCCGCCGGCGCGCAGCTTGCCCAGGAGGCTGACGGGGGTTTCGGTGTCGGCCAGGATCTCGATGCAAACCGGCACGACGTTGTGGCCTGCGGCCAGCTGCCGGTAGGCGTCGGGTTCTGGAAAGTGTCTGATCTGCATCCGTTGAAAATCCTTTCGCACGTGTCCCAAAACCGTTGGGGCGGGGCCGGGTTTTCGACCAAAAAAAACCGCGGCCTCCAGGAGGGTGCCGCGGTTTTGGGTGGTTATCGGTCAGGGTCGCTCAGGCTGAGACGAAAACGTCGGCACACCTCCGGTGAAGGATGCGCCACCATCCGCAGGGAACCTGGCGGTTTTTTGAAACTGCAACGGGTTGAAGGGATTTCACGTTCATGGGCCTGCCGCTTTGGATCGTCTGCATGTTTTTTGCGGTATCCCGCGGTCTTTGTCAAGCAATTTTTGGCAGTTCCGAAAAAAGGCCAATTTCTGCGTTGCGCTGCATCTCGAAGTCGCTGCGGCGTAAATAAGTAGGCCTCACGCCGCTGAGATTTGCGCGCCGTAACTTGATTTTTTTACGAAACTGTCTGGATTTTGAGTTTTTATTGGTTCGTCATTTTTGACTTGCCGGCTTCAGCCCCAAACGCGTGGGGGAGACAATGCCGGGGCCGCGCGGTCCCGCCTTGCAACCGGTCTCAGGGCTCTCCGGCCAGATGCCGGATTTGACCCAGCCAGTCGTCGCCGGCCGACGACGCGCCCTTGCCGGCGACTTGCCGCTTGGGCAGCTCCACCCGGAAGCAGGCCC
>JASFIY010000472.1:0-3238 GCA_050122415.1 Desulfobacteraceae bacterium | reverse complement strand
GTTTTTCCAGAAAGGTCTTGAAGGTTTCGATGTGCGGGCAGGGGGGATAGCCGACCACCAGCCCGGTGGCCAGGTGGATGGCTGTGGCGCCGTTTTTGACCATCTCCTCGCCGGCATACTCGACGTTGCCGCCGGGGCAGCCGTCGCAGGTGGTAAACCCCACCAGTTCCAACTCCCTATCGCCGTAGATGCTGAAAGCCCCCTCCTTGTTGCGCATGGCGCGCAGGCACTTGCCGCCCGCACAGCGGCGGTAACGGTCGCAGATGATGATGCCGATCTTGGTTTTGGACGACATTTAAATTCCTTTCATGCTCCATCAGGGCGTTAAATAATTAAACTGTCGAAGCTCCCAGCCACCGGCGGCTGCCGCTGGGGATAATTGGTGGATCCTTGCCGTGTGGGGGTTTAGGCGGCATGAGGCCGCGCTTTCAGGCCAGCTTCTTGCCGGCACCCGGCCCCGGCGACACCCCGTAGATTTCCGCGATCTGCAAAATGACGGCACCCTTGGATTGTAATGGAAAGCCCACCTTGTGGCTCAGCCCCTCGATCCAGCGGGCGGTTTCCTCGAAGCGCTGGCCGCTGGTTTCGATGGTGACACTGCCTTTGAGCTGGTAGCCCTCATGGCCTTCCCAGAAGGTCAGGCTTACCTGCGGGTTGGCCTTCAGGTTGGCCAGGGTCTTGTTGAAGAACTGGTCGGAGATGAGGATCGTTTCTTCGTCGATCAATTTCTTGGCGCCCACCGGCACGGCGTTTGGGATCCCCTCCGGGCTGGCCGTCGCCAGCACCACCGTCGGGACCTTTTTAAAGAGTTCTTGCATGCGTTCCGTCATTTTGGCCATCTTCAACCCCTCCTTTCACCTTTTGATTGACGGCAAACAGGTCTGAAACCGATTCAGTTCAGGGTTTGCGGGCAGCCCGGGTACTGCCGAGCGGCAACCGCTCGCTGTTGCCCCTTTTCTTACGCCCGTTTGGGAAGGGTTGCAAGCTGCAGCCGAAAAAATGGGCGGCTCGATGGGGGAAAAGGCGCGGGTGGGAGGGGGCAGATGCGTTTTTGAATAAGGCCGCGGCAGAGGAACGAACACCACCGGCAGACCGCCATTTTTCAGGTTTTGGGGGAGGGTGAGACCGCCATCAAGTTTAGCACCGCCTCTATCGTCCGGCGGTCAGGCTGGATGTCGTGGTCGGCCTTCAGGCGCGCGGCCAGTTCGTCCGGTTTGGTGGGCCGATCCTGCATCCGGGCGATAAAACCGCTGATATCTTCCACAACCGCCCAGGGGTAGATGATCCAGCGCCATTTGACGATGAGCTGGGCGCAGAAATCCGGCTTGTAGGTCGAAACGACCTTGTGGTGCAATGCCGCGGTTTTGATGGCGGCCGGCTGGAAACGCTCCCGGATATGGGCCAAGGCCACATGGAAGGTGTCGCCGGAGTCGCTGACGTCATCGACCAGCAGCACCCGCATGCCGGTCACGTCCTCGCTCAGCGGGTATTTGACCCGGGCCTCGGGTTCTTTTCGGGCGCCGCGGGTGTAGTGCTCGATTTTCATGCTGGTCAGCGCCATCATGTCCAGGTAGTCGGCCAGGATGCGGGCCGGAACGTAGCCGCCGCGCCCGATGGCGACGATGATGTCGGGCATGTAGCCCGCATCCCGGATTTTAAGCGCCAGCGAACGGGACAGCGCATAAACCCGGTTCCAGGTGATCAGTTCGCAACGCATTTTGCTGCTTGCCATGACAAATTGATGGGAGGGGACGGCCAACCGGGGGTTTTGTGGTCACCCCCGATCCTTCTGGCGCCTTCGAGATAGGATCGGGGGAACGGAGATGAAAATTGCAGCCAGTTTCAAGCGACCGAACTCGTTGACGGATTCCAGTCGGTCATTCTTTGAACGGTCAATAAATCCTTTTCCCTAACACACCCTCCCCCGCTGGGAGAGGGTCGGGGCGAGGGTTAAAAGATCCAAGATTGTAAACGCTCAAGATATTACACCCAAAGTCGGCCGCCTGTTCGCAGCGGGGTTTATTTGGCCGTTACACCAGTCGGGGGAACCGGCGGGGTGTCATCGGAGGTTTTAAAAGGAATGGGGCCTGTTTTGGGGCTTTCGCCAGCGGAGTTGTAGGCCGACACCCAAAAATAGTAGGTGGTGTTTTCAGCCAGGGGGGCGTTGTCCAGATAGTACTGGGTAGTGTTGCCGACATTGACGCTGGTTGTCGGCGCGCTGGAAGATTTGCCGTAGTGAACTTTATAGCCTGTGGCGTTGCCTTGGCTGGGCGGGTCCCATTTGAGTGTCGCAGCGAAACAGAGGCTGCCGGTGGTCAAGAAAAGCGCCAACAGAAAAAAAACAACTATTTTGCCTTTTTGTCCAAGTTGCATGATTTCTCCAATTTTTTAGATGGTTAAAAAATTTCGGTGGTGTCGCTTGAGAAAAGGCAAGAGGGGCTTGGATGGAAGAGGAGCGGGCAAGCTTTAAAACCCCAGCCGTGAGGGTTTTGCGGCTCGCGGAACGGCTGAACTGAGCGGAGGTCTCTTTGAGCGCCGAATATGCCGAAAAAGAATCTTTGTGTCAACAAAGATTTCCAAAATGCCGCCCCCGGCTAAACAGGAGCGCTTTCGGCCGCAAACCCCACCGGGGCTTCAGTTTTTTGCAGAAAAGGAAAAGGTGTTCTTGATCGCGCTCAACGCGTCGGTCTCACCCCGGGGGGCGCCGGGGCGCTGGATTTCCATGATTACCCAGAGCCGGCCAGCCTTTTCGGTCATGACATAGTCATAGGTTGCCTGATCTCCCGATCTAAGGGTCACATGGCCCTGCAGCCAGCCGGCACCCAAGGCCTCACCTTCCTTCAACGGGCTGATTTCGATGTCGTCGCCGTAAAGTTGCTTCAGCGGCGCGACCATGTCGGTGTAAAGCTGCGGCAGGGTATAGCCATCTGCGTTGAGGGTGTTGAGGACCCAGAACTCCAGTTTGGTCGATGGGGATTGCAGTCGGAATTGCTCAACCTCGTACTGAAGCCCCTGGGTTTTGTGCCAGGCGGTTGGATAACGAAGCTCAAAATTGCCCTGGGGGTCGGCAAAAACGACATCATCCCTTTCCCCTTGCGGAATATCGAGGGGTGCTGAGGCAACTTCGGAAACCGCCTCAACAGCCCCGTCACTCTTTTGGGCGGCGATGCTTACCGGGGCATCCGGGGAGGGTTGGGTTTCCGGGTCGGGCCTTGTCGTGCCGGCCGCGCTGGGCGGC
>JASFIY010000471.1:0-3239 GCA_050122415.1 Desulfobacteraceae bacterium | reverse complement strand
CCTACTTCGACCTGCTGGCCCGGCTTCCCCTGGGTCGGCGGCTGGATGCGGCAACCACGGCGCGGGCCCGGAAATATGCCTATCACTTTTTCTTCCGGCGCATGATTCCGCTGGCGTTTTTTGAGCCCAAAAAAAATTCGCGCCATTTTAAAAACGCCATAAATGATCTGGAAGACCTGCTACCGGAAAAATGTGCGGGCCTTGATGTCATCTGTGACGGAATTTTGAGGGGAACCGATTTTATTTACCCAGCTGAATTCAATATCGAAAGCTAAGGGTCGCGGCAATAAATAATTCCACAATATGGCGCCGGATTTTGGTTCGTCACCCAGGCACATTCGCCGGCACATATCGGGATATGTGCCGGCGGATGTAACGCCGGTGACGGGCCAAAAGACAAGCAAGAGGTGGAATTATTTCTTGCCGGGGCCCTAAGGCCCAACGCCGCAGCCAATTCGTTGCGCTCCGGGCAGATTCTTTTCCCATATTTTTACGGTATCGGTTTGTTACCTGGAACTGACCTTCCCATGAAAATTGCAATTATTATTTGCACCCATAAAAGGCCCGGGCCGCTTGAAAGGTTGCTGAGGTCCCTGCAACAGATTCAGACCGGAAATCAAGATCCAGACGATTTCGGAATCATTTTGGTGGACAACCACCCAGATGGCCGCGCCAGATTGGTGTGTGAACGGGCCGCCGCCAAGCTCCCCATAAAAATCAAATTCGTGGAAGAGCAACAACAAGGGGGAGCCTATGCAAAGAACAGGGCGGTTGACGAAGCACTAAAAAACAAGCCGGAATTTTTGGCCTTTATAGATGATGATGATATACCGGAACCCGATTGGCTTCTTCACCTCATCGAAAAGCAACGGCAAACCAAAGCCGATATCGTATGCGGAACCTTTCCCCCCGTCATTAAAAACGAATGGCCCGATTGGTTTAGAAAATCGCCTCTTTTTGATCCGCCCAGCAAAAAACCGATTGTCAAACACGGCATTCCAAGTGGGATTGGTTCCGGCAACACCTTAATCAAACGCCAAATATTGGATAGACTCAAGCGGATAGGCCCAGTGTTCTCACCCCGGTATCCTTTTCTCTATGATGGTGATTTTTTTATCAGGGCGCACAACATCGGGGCAAAATTCGCTATTGCCGAAAAATCCGTCATTCATAGATATTTCGATGACTATCGAGTAACCGTTAGAGGCCTATTACGGTATGCTTTTCGACTTGGTGAATATACCATGCAACTGTTGGCCGATCACGGACTGGGCGGGAAAATCAACCGCAGGAAGTCAAAGGCCATAAAAAACATCGTTTTGAGGGGCCTTTCGCTGCCTGTTTGTATTTTTTCACCGGTGCAGATGGTGCGCAATTTATTTAAGATCAGCAAGGAAATGGGCATCTTATTCTTTTACTACTGCCGGCAGTAATGACCCAATGAAGAGCCGCTTTTTTTTTGCCTATAGAGGTCATTGCAGCTAAAGATTCCGAAGACCACCGAAGTCGCTGCCGAAAAGGAATCGTGAATTGAGCCTGTCCAGAATTCTGCAGAAACCCATTCTGCAGTTGATCAGAAGTTTGATCCTTGCCAATCCACCGCAAGGCAATCCAACCGCCCGCCTGTTGGACCGCCCCGGCGGCAGGTCGGTTTTGTCGGCGGCGGCCTCCTGGTATGCCGGATACAAATTGGAGAAACCCGTTGTCGTCTCCCACCATGACGGGTTCTGGGTCCATCGGGTGGGCGGCTATTCCTTCGTCGATTCGCCGCTGTTCGAATACACCCGCGGTGCCATTCGCTCCTGGCGTGACGCGGACGAGGCCCCCTTCCAGGCCGCCCGGGACTTTTGGTTTCACGTCTACCAGCCGAAGCCGGGAGACGTCATTGTGGACATCGGCGCGGGAATCGGCCTGGACGTCCTGGCTTTTTCAGAATCGGTGGGAGCCGGGGGCCGGGTGGTGGCGGTTGAGGCGCATCCGGCGACCTTCAAAATCCTGCAGCGGATGTGCCGGCTGAACAAGCTGGAGAATACGGAGCCGATCGGTTGTGCCGTCATGGATGTAAAGGGGCGGGTCTTTATCGAGGATCTCGCCTTCCACCAGGCGAACACGGTCAGCCCCGTTTTCGACCCGCTGCGCCACAGGCATGCGGTGGCGGCGGACTCCCTCGACAACCTTTGCGGAGACCTGAACCTCGATCATATCGATTTTCTCAAGATGAATATCGAAGGCGCCGAACGCCTGGCCATAAAAGGCATGCAGCAAACGATCCGCAATACGGAAAACATCTGCATCGCCTGTCACGACTTCATTGCGGAAAGCGGGGGCGGGCAGGAGCTGCGCACCAAAACGGCGGTCACCGACTTTCTGTTGCGCCACGGCTTTGAGATCATCATAAGAAAGGATGATCCGCGGGATTTCGTCAGGGATCACATCCACGGGGTCAGGCGCAGGGTCTCTGCCTGAGCGGGCTCTGGCGCTGTGGGAGGAAAATTGGCCCGCCGCCCGCTAGCGGCGCCGGCTTTCATGCGGTCAAAAGCCAAACTTTTCCATGAAAAAACAACCCTTCGGCCATATCCTGATCCCGCTCCAGCGCATCCACGTCGAGCTGACCAACGTGTGTGATTTCAACTGCCGCTTCTGCCCCAAATCCCAGATGACAAGACCCTACGGCTACATGGCCACCGACCTGGCAAAACGGTTGATCGCTGAGATCGGCGGCAAGCATCTTTGCGAAAAAATCACGTTTCATGTCATGGGAGAACCGACCCTGCATCCGGATTTTTTCGAGATTCTCGATTTTGCCGGGCGGGAAGGGGTCCATGTGGGATTGACGACCAACGGCGGCGGACTTGGAGGAGCGGTCGGAAAACGCCTCCTGGGGCATCCGCTCTACCAGCTGGACATCTCCATTCAGACACCGGACAAAAAATCGTTTGCGCTCAGAAAAGCCGGCCGTCTGAGGTTCGAAGAATACATCGACGGGATTTTGAATTTTTTTCGCGCATACCGGAACCGGTACCCGGATACGATCATCAAGTTCCGTTTCATGAATACCCGGTTCCGGAAAAAGGGGCTGGAGCGAAAAAAGGGACCCATCCGCCTGATATCCTCCACCAATGAACTCCAGGAGATGTTCCGATACTGGACCGGAAGAATCTATGCACTGCTCGATGTCGATGACGCCAAACAGAGATCCGCTTTCCGGCGAATCGGAAAGCTCGTCTCCTATAAATGGC
>JASFIY010000470.1:0-3245 GCA_050122415.1 Desulfobacteraceae bacterium | reverse complement strand
TCCTGGCGGGGCTCGCAGGCGGCCTGGCGGGGCTCCCGCTGGACCGCGTCGCCGCCTTCATCGTGGTGGCGATGGTCGTCTGGGCCGGCCTCAAAATCCTCGGCGACGGCATCCGCGTGCTCCTGGACGCCTCCCTGGACTACCCCACCCTGAGGCTGGCCGAGCAGCTGATTCTGGCCGAACCGCAGGTGACGGCCATCGAACACCTCACGGGGCGCAATTCCGGCCGCTACAAGTTTATCGAGGCCAATATTTTGCTCAAGGCGCACGAGTTGGACAAGGCCGCGTTTATCGCCAACCGGATCGCGGCCAACATCTCCGAGAAGATCAAAAACGTGGACCGGGTGCTGATCCACTACGAGCCCATCAGGAAAGAGGCCCTGGTCTATGCCCTGCCCCTGGAGGATGCCCGCGAGGAGCGGATTTCCGAGCACTTCGGCGAGGCCCCCTGTTTCGCGCTGATCACCGTCGGCATCCGGGACCGCAAGCCGGTCGCACGCGAAATCCTGATCAACCCCTTCACCCAGGTCAAACACGGCAAGGGCATCCGGGTGGCGGAATTTTTGATCCAGCACGGCGTCGACGCCGTGATCACCAAGGAGAGCTTCGCCGGCAAAGGCCCCTTCTACGTCTTCTCCAACGCGGCGGTGGACACTTTCCAAACCCGGGCGGAGACCCCCCAGGCGGCCATGGCGGATCTGGGGCTGGCCGCCGGGGGCTGATGGCGGACTCCGGCGCGCCTGGGGCCTTCAGCGGGCCACGAGCGCGATCTGCAGGTCCATCACGTTGGTGCGTGTGGGACCGGTCATGAGCAGGTCCCCCAGGCGGTCGAAAAAGCGGTAGGAGTCGTTTTCGTCCAGAAACCGGGCGGGGTCCAAACCGGCCTTGCGGGCGCGCCCCAGGGTCTTCCAGTCGGCAAAGGCGCCGGCGGCATCGGTGGGGCCATCGCTGCCGTCGGTGCCGGCGCTGAGCACCAGCACGCCGTCTTCCCCGGCGATGTCCAGGGCCGCGGCCAGGGCCAGCTCCGTGTTGCGGCCCCCGCGACCGCCGCCCCTGACCGTGACGGTGGTCTCCCCGCCGCAGAGGATGCAGGCCGGCGGCGGCGCCGGGTTGCCGGAGCGGCGGGCCTCGCGCGCAATGCGACTGATGAAGCGCCCCGCCTCGCGGGCTTCGCCCTCCAGCATCGCCGAGAGCACGACGGTGTGGTAGCCCAGCGCCCGGGCCTTTTCGGCCGCGGCCAGGAGCGCATCGCGGTTGCCGCCCACCAGCTGGTTGTGGACCTTTTCGAACACCGGGTCCCCCGGTTTGGGGGTTTCGGCCGCCTCACCGCCCGCAGCGCGCTCCAGATGCCGCCGGACCGCGGACGGCACCTTCTCCAGGAGGCCGAAGCGGCGCAGAATCCGCAGGCCGTCGCCGAAGGTGGTGGGGTCCGCCACGGTGGGACCCGAGGCGATCACGTCCAGGTCGTCGCCCACCACGTCCGAGAGGATCAGGGACACCACCCGGGCCGGCGCCGCCGCCCGCGCCAGCCCGCCGCCCTTGATGCGCGAGAGGTGTTTGCGGATGGTGTTGATTTCGTGGATCGTGGCCCCCGAGGCCAGCAGCAGCTCCGTGGTCGCCTGCTTGGCCTTGAGATCGATGCCGTCCACCGGCAGCGGCAGCAGCGCCGAGCCGCCGCCTGAGATCAGACACAGGACCAGGTCCCCGGCGCCGGCCTGGCGAACCAGATCGAAAACCGCGGCCGCCCCTGCCCGCCCGGCCTCATCGGGCAGCGGGTGGCCGGCTTCCCGGATCTGGATGCGGTCCAAGGCGGCCCCGTGGCCGTATTTGACCACCACCACCCCACCGCCGACCCGCGCCCCCAAGAGCTCCTCGACGGCCTGCGCCATCAGGGCCGAGGCCTTGCCCGCACCGACCACCAGGACACGGCCCGCCGCAGGCAGGGCCAGAGCCCGATCCCCCACCAGCAGGCGCCCGCCCTCCAGGCGCAGGGCGCGCCGGATGCAGGCTTGGGGGTCGACGGCCGCCAGGCCGGCCAGGAAAATGGCCCGCGCATGGGATCGCAGGATCGGCCGCCGCCCGCCCGTGGGCGAAGGTTCCGGCACCGGCGCGTTCGTCTCGGATCTGTCCTGAGCGTTTTCTCCCATCGGGACCTCCTTTCCGCTGTTCGCCAACCCCCTGTCGCGGCGGCGGGCATGCACACCCCAAATTCCTCAAAACCCGACGGCACACCCGTCCTTGCGCCGGTCGGAGGCCCCCCACAGCACCCCGCTGCGGGGGTCGCGGTAAACCAGCTGGGCCCCACCGACCTTGTTGACCGGGGTCGCGCTGCGGTCGATGACGTGGCCCAGGCGCTCCAAGCGTTCCACCACCGCCGGCGCGATGCCCTCCTCGCAGTAGACCGTGCGGCCCTCGAGCCGCCGGACCCGAGGCGCATCCACGGCCTCCTGGGGGTTGAGGCCGAAATCGATCAGGTTGCAGAGCAGCTGCACATGCCCCTGGGGCTGCATGTCCCCGCCCATGACCCCGAAGGCCATCAGGGCGCTTCCGTCCTTGAGCAGCATTCCCGGGATGATGGTGTGCAGCGGGCGCTTGGCGGGGGCCAGGCGGTTGGGGTGAGCGGGGTCCAGGGAAAAGGCGCTGGCCCGGTTCTGCAGCGCGATCCCGGTGCCGGTCACCACCATCCCCGAGCCGAAGGGGGTGAAGATGCTGCTGACGAACGAGGCCGCATTGCCGTCGGCGTCCATGGCGGCGAGATAGACCGTTTCGGAGGACGCGAAGCCGAAACCGGGCGGCGGCGGCGCCATGGCGGCATCCGGGCGGATGCGCTGCCGGCAGCGCCGGCCGTAGGCGCTGGAGAGCATGCGCGCCACCGGCACCTTTTCAAAGCCCGGATCGGTCACGTAGCGGTCCCGGTTGCTGAAGGCGATCTTGACCGCCTCGATCAGGCGGTGCAGGTGCTCGGCGCTGTTGTGGCCCAGGGCGGACAGCTCGTAGCCCTGAAGGATGTTGAGGATCTCCAGGGCGGTGACCCCCTGGCCGTTGGGCGGCAGCTCGCAGACGGTGTACCCGCGGTAGTCCAGGGCGATGGGGTCCACCCAGGTGGTGCGGTGCTCGGTCAGGTCCGCCAGCTCGAGCAGCCCGCCGTTTTGGGCCGAAAAGGCGGCGACCGCCTCGCCGATCTCGCCCCCGTAGAAGACCTGCGCCCCGCCGGTGGCGATCTTCCGCAGGCTCTCGGCCAGATC
>JASFIY010000469.1:0-3245 GCA_050122415.1 Desulfobacteraceae bacterium | reverse complement strand
GTCCTGCGGCGGTTGACCTTTCCTTCAGGTTCACTGGGATTCTCCTTTGCCCTCCGGCGTCAGGCGGATATGAGGCGGTCAGGCCGCCGCTCACCCCGCCTCTTGCTCGGAGCCGGCGTACTCGGCCTCCTTGGCCAGCTTGTACTGGAAGCTGTCGGCCAGGGCGTGCCAACTGGCCTCGATGATGTCTTCCGAGACCCCGATGGTGCTCCAGACCCGGTCCTGGTCGCGGGACTGGATGAAGACCCGCACCCGGGCGGCGGTGCCGTGGCGGCCGTCGATGACCCGCACCTTGAAGTCCACCAGGCGCATGTGGTCCAGGTCGGGGTAGAACTTGTCCAGGGCCTTGCGCAGCGCGTTGTCCAGGGCGCTGACCGGGCCGTTGCCCTCGGCCGCCGTGATCTCGGCCTGGTCCCCGACCCGGATCTTGATGGTGGCGTGCGCGCTGCAGGGCCGGTCCTGGTCTTTTTCGATGGTCACCCGGAAGGATTCCAGCTCGAAGAGCGGGGTGTACTGCTCGGTGAATTTTTCCAGCAGGATCTTGAAGGAGCCCTCGGCCACGTCGAACTGGTAGCCCTCCTGCTCCAGGCGTTTGATCTCGTCGACGATCTTCTGGCTGTCGCAGCCGTTTGCACCCAAATCCAGCCCCAGCTCGCGGGCCTTGTAGGTCACGTTGCTTTTGCCGGACAAGTCCGAAACCAGCACACGGCGGTGGTTGCCGACCTTTTCGGGGGCCATGTGCTCGTAGGCACAGGGGGACTTCATGACGGCGCTGACGTGGATCCCGCCCTTGTGGGCGAAGGCGCTTTCGCCCACGAAGGGGCGGCTGTTGAGGGGCGTCATGTTGGCGGTCTCGCTCACGAAACGGGAGAGCTTGCGGATTTTTTTCAGGTTCTCGGGGCTCACGCAGGGGATGTCGAGCTTGGTGCAGAGAATCGGCACGATAGCGGTCAGGTCCGCGTTGCCGCAGCGCTCGCCGTAGCCGTTGACCGTGCCGTGGACCATGACGGCCCCGGACCGGATTGCGGCGATGCTGTTGGCCACCGCCAGGCCGCAGTCGTTGTGGGCGTGGATCCCAAGCCGGGCCGCGGCGCAGGCGGGCCCCTGCCGGGCCAGGTGCGCCTGGAGGGCGGCGATGGCCGCCTCGATTTCAAACGGCAGGCTGCCGCCGTTGGTGTCGCAGAGCACGAGGAAGGCCGCGCCGGCATGGCAGGCGGCGGTCACCGTTTGCAGGGCATAGGCCGCGTTGGCCTTGAAGCCGTCGAAAAAATGCTCGGCGTCGTATATCACCTCGCGCCCCCTGGACTTGAGGTAAGCCACCGAGTCCCGGATCATGGCCAGGTTTTCCTCCAGGGTGTTGTCCATGATCCGGGTGACGTGCAGGTCCCAGCTTTTGCCGAAAATCGTGACCGCCTGGGAGCCGCTTTCCAGCAGCGCCTGCAGGTTGGGGTCCCGGTCGGCGGGGGTGCCAGGTTTACGGGTGGCGCCGAAGGCGGCGATGCGGGCGTTTTTGAATTCCACCCGGCGGGCGATTTCGAAGAACTGCTTGTCCCGGGGGTTGGATCCGGGCCACCCGCCTTCGATGTAGTGCACCCCGAAATCATCCAGGCGCTCGGCGATGCTGAGCTTTTCGAGCGCGCTGAAGTTGATGTTCTCCCCCTGGGTGCCGTCGCGCAGGGTGGTGTCGTAGATCAGGGTCGTTTGCATGGTCTTGCTCCCACGGCCGCCGCGTCGGCCGCGCGGGGGCCCGCTCCGGGCGCCCCGCGCAGAACGCGGCCCGTAAACGGCGTCTATTCGCGGTTTTCAGGCCGCAGGGCGCGTACCGCGGCCCCGGCGCGCCACATTTCGGAGTTCTTGATGCGGTCGAGTTCCACCCGCAGCTTTTCCCGGTAGTCCGGGGCGCTGTTGAGCTTCAGGGTGCGTTCGGTTTCCCTGCCGGAAATGACGCTCTCGTAAAGGGCGTCGAAAACCGGCGCCACCGCCTCCCGGAAGCGCGGCGCCCAGTCCAGCGCACCGCGCTGGGCGGTGGTGCTGCAGTTGGCGAACATCCAGTCCATGCCGTTTTCAGCCACCAGTCGGATCAGGCTCTGGGTGAGTTCCTCGACGGTTTCGTTGAACGCTTCGCTGGGGCTGTGGCCGTGGCGGCGCAGCAAGGTGTACTGGGCCTCCATCACGCCGGCCAGGGCGCCCATCAGAATGCCGCGCTCGCCGGTGAGGTCGCTGTGGACCTCTTTTTCGAAGGTGGTGGGAAAGAGGTAGCCGGATCCGATGGCGATCCCCAGCGCCAGGGCCCGCTCCCGGGCCCGACCGGTGAAGTCCTGGTGAACGGCGAAGCTGGAGTTGATGCCGCTGCCGGCCAGGAAATTGGACCGCACCGTGCGCCCCGAGCCCTTGGGGGCCACCAGGATGACGTCCACGTTGGCCGGCGGCACGATCCCGGTCTGATCATTGTAGACCACCCCGAAGCCGTGGGAGAAATACAGGGCGTCGCCCTCGTTCAGGCACGGCTTGACCCGCGGCCAGAGGGCCATCTGGCCGGCATCCGAGAGCAGGTACTGGACCACTGTGCCCTGGCGGGCGGCGTCCTCGATGGCGAGCAGGGTTTTACCCGGCACGAAGCCGTCCTCCACGGCGCGTTGCCAGGAGCTGGTGCCCTCCCGCTGGCCAACGATCACGGAAAAACCGTTGTCCCGCAGGTTGAGCGCCTGGCCGGGTCCCTGGACGCCGTAGCCCAGAATCGTGATGACCTCGTTTTTGAGGGTTTCCCGCGCCTGTTGGAGGGTGAACTCCTCGGCCGTGATGACCTCCTCGATGACGCCTCCAAAATCAATTTGTGCCATGTCCTTGCTCCTTCGGGTTTGGGGATGAAAAAAGCGGGGCAGCGGCGGCCGACCCGCGGCCGGGTCATTTGGGCTCGCGGAAAAGGGCGATGATCCCTGTTTTGGCGATCTCCTTGATGCCCAGGGGCTTCAGCAGACTGATGATGGCGGCCAGTTTGCCCTGGTCGCCGGTCACCTCGATGGTGTAGTGCTCCTGGCCGACATCCACCACCTTGCACCTGAAGATGTCCACGATCCGCAGGATCTCGGCGCGATGCTCCGGCCTGGCGGTGACCTTGATAAGCGCCATTTCGCGCTGGACAAAATCGTGGCCGGTGAGCTCGTAGACCTTCAGGATGTTGATCAGCTTGTTGAGCTGCTTCTTGATCTGCTCCACCACCGGGGCGTTGGCCTTGGTGACGATGG
>JASFIY010000468.1:0-3251 GCA_050122415.1 Desulfobacteraceae bacterium | reverse complement strand
AAAGATGCTGCCGTGGCTGCCGTCGGCGCGGGTGAATTCCACTTCCCCGCTGAAGCGCCCGGCCTGGATGCGGCTGATGCCCAGAAGGGCCACGACGTTCTCCAGCGCCCGCCCGGTGGCGCTGTCGATGAAGCCGGACTGGTAGACCGCCTCCAGCTGGGCATAGAGGCGCGCGATTTCCAGTCCGATGGCCTCGGCCAGGGTCCGGGTGACGCTGCCCACGACGATGTCGTCGAGCGGGGTGGCGGCGGAGCGGGGCAGGTAGTTGACGTGAAACAGGCTGCCGTCGTCCGGCAGCTGGGCGCCGGGCAGCCACTCCAGGCTCTGGGCGTCGGCGCCGAGCTGGTAATCGGCATCGGCCTTGAAGGTCACCGGCTGGTCGTTGCGGCTGCCGTAGACCGAAATCACCCGGCTCACCGGGGGCTTTTCCAGGGCGTAGCGGTAGGGCGGGCCGCCGGCCGTGGAGGGGGGAAAGGGGTGCGCCTCGGCCGTCACCCCGCCCAGGATGCCGGTCAGCAGGTTGTCGAGTACTTCGGGGTAGGGGCGTCTGCGAAAGCTCATGATCCGAACTCCAAGGTGATGGGGCCGACGGTAAGGACGGCGGAGCCCCCGATGGGCCTGACCTGCAGCTCCACGGTGATGCTGCTCGGCCGCTGCGGGGTCGGGCCCACGGCCAGATCGACCACCGCCTCCACGCGCGGCTCCTGCCGAAGGCTTTCCAGGATGTAGAGCCGCGCCAGGTTGCGGCTGGTCTCGGTGTTGACCCGGCCCACCAGCTCGTGCAGGCGCGAGCCGTAGTCCGGGTGGCCCAGCCCGGCCAGTTCGCCCCGGGGGGTGAGCAGGCGGATGATGATCGCCTGGGCGAGGTTGTCGCGGCCGCGGCTGAGCGCCAGGTCCAGCCGGGTCCCCTGTCCGCCGGGGCCGGGGCGGCGCTCGGAGGGCACCCGGTAAACCGGCCGGAAGTCCCGGTGATGGACCTGCAGACGGATATCGTTCAGCAGCTGCGGGTCTTTTTGCATGCGCCTACCCTCCGATCAGGACGGTGCCCGCCGCCACCACGCTGCCCACCGGCAGGTCCGCCGGGTCGTTGCAGGTCATGGCCGGGTCGCCGTTGCGGGCGGCCGGTTTGCCGTTGATCAAAACCGTCGCACTGCCCATGAAAACCGTGGCCTTGTTGCCGGGCGGGGTCTGAAACGGTCCGCCCTGGGGGACGTGCGCGGGGATGTTGCTGGCCGTGCTGTCCCGGGTTGCCGCCGGCTGCCCCGCGATGTTGACGTCCGCGCTGAGCCCGTTGTCGAGCCGGCCGCTGAAGGGGTGCGGCAGGGGTGTCGGCACCGGTCCCCCCGGGGAGGGGATCATCACGATGTGGGTGTCGGTGGCGATGACCTGGTCCCCTTTTTTGGCTGCCGGTTGTCCCATCTCTGCAAGTGCTCCTGGCGGCGGATGTCAGTTCAGATTGATGGTGGCGCCTTTCAGCTTCAGATCCCCGGCCGCTTCGATGGTGACCTTGTTGCCGGTGATCTTGAGGTCGCCAGCGCTTTTGACCGTGACCGCGCCGTCGCGGTCGATCATCAGGCTGGCCTTGCCGCCGTTGACACTCAGCTCGGCCACGGGGTCGTCGTCTTTGAGGCTCAGGGTGAGGCCGTCGCCCAGCCGGATGGTGAGCGCGCGGGCCTCGCCGCTCAAAAGTTCGATGTGGACCGCGTCCCCGTTGCCGGCGCCCAACGGCAGGTGCAGCACGGCCTGGCCGTCGGCGTTGACCGGGGGGCGCTCCTGGTCGTTGTAGAGCCGCCCGGTGATCACCGGTGCGTGGCGGTCGCCGCCGATAAACTGCACCAGCACCAGCTCCCCCACGGCGGGGATCATGGCCGCCCCGATGCGCGGGGTGGCCACCGGCACCTGTTTGAGGACGATCCCCGAATCCCGCAGGACAACGCTGCAGGCGTAGTTGTCGCTGTCGCCGGCCTCGGCGTGGGGGTGCTGCTCCTGCACCACGCCAAGCTCGGCGGTGCGCACCTGCCCCAACTCCTCGCGGACGATGCGGCGGATGGTTTCAAACAGGGAGTCGCTCACAGGAGGCCTCCGGGCCCGGCGCCGCCGTCGGCGGACTTGCTGAAATCGAAGATGCTGACGAACCCGCTGGATTTTGAAAATCGGTGCCGCACCCGGACCACCAGCGCGGCGCCGTTTAAGGCCGCATCCGGCGCGCCGGCGATGGCGATGCGGCTGCCGACCGTCACCGCCGGCGCCCCCGGCACCCGGATCCGGCCGGTGATCGTCGCGCGCTCGGCGGCGGACATCCGGCCCTCGGCCGCCGCCTGGGCCGCCGCGGCGCTGCGCAGCGACGGGTCGCTGATTTGGCGCGCTTCGTCGGCCGCGCCGGCCCGGGCCGTAATGCCGGCGGGGTCCTTGACCAGCCACGGCCAGGCCTCCTGCCCCTGGCCGCCGGCGGCGCCGTCGCCGCCGAGGCTGAAGCCGGCCGGGTAAGCGGGGGCCTGCCGGAGGCTCAGCGCCAGGATGTCCCTGCCGTAGGTGAAGCTCTCGACCGGATCCCCCGCCGGCAGCGGCCCGAAATTGAGCTTGCCTTGGGCCGAAAACCACGCGCCGTAGCCGCACCTGCGGGCCAGATCGGCGATGTGGCCGTAGGCGCTGCGGCGGTCGTCGATGACGTAGAAGGGGAAGTCGCTGCCGCTTGCGACGCTGTCGGTCTCGACCCCGGCCTGTTCGGCCAGGTCGCGCACGATGTCGCCGGCGCACTGCTGCTCGTAGCTCTGGTTGCGCCGCAGACGGCTGAGCAGCCCGCCGCCGTTTTCGGCCGTAAACTCCAGGCTGCCGCCAAGGCCGCGCCGGATGGCGGCCACCGTCGCGGTGCAGACCAGCAGCGGGCTTTGGTCGGCATATCCCAGGGCGATGCTGCCGCCGTCGCCCGCCGCCACGGCCGGGGCCTGGGCGCCGCCGGCCAGCACCAGCGTGACCAGGTCGGCGCAGGGCGCCAGCCCCAGATCCAGGGCCACCGAAGCCAGATGGCCCTGCCAGGGGTCGCCGGCGCCGCCCGACAGGCCCGCGGCGGCGGCCACCGCCCCCAGCAGCCCCCCGCCGCCCGGGTCCCCGCCGTCGCCGAAGCGGACCGTGAAGACCGGTCGGCGAACGGCCGCTGCATCGCCGCTGTCTGCAAAGGGGATTCCCAAAGCCGTCATTCTGCCGCCCCCGATTCCGGTTCGTTCATCAGGAGGTCCGCCGCTGGTTGGCGG
>JASFIY010000467.1:0-3255 GCA_050122415.1 Desulfobacteraceae bacterium | reverse complement strand
CCATTTTCTTTGGCGGCATAGCCAAGTGGTAAGGCAGAGGTCTGCAAAACCTCCATTCACCAGTTCGAATCTGGTTGCCGCCTCCAATTTTTCCTTGCAATCGTTGCGAATTTTCCCCCATTTGCCGCAGTAAAAGATCCCCCCGCAAGGGGTGGCATCCAGAAATCCCCCCATGGGGGGGCAATACCTGCCCCAAAGAGGGCGGGCCAAAGAGTTGCGCCGGTCTAATAAACTTCAGTCGATGAATTGAAGCTGCTCGACTAACGCTGCCTTCCTCTTCTGACAGCTGGCATCCCTGCGCACCATGTCCGCATTCGGGCCCCGCCGTCTCCACGCCACAGCCTTTGGACCCAAAATGATTGCCCCCATCGGGCTTGCTCCTCAAATTCCGGAACCTGATTCGAGGCGCTGCAGGCTTTCCCTGCTCTAATTTTAAGGCCACCATTGCGGTTGCGTTACCTGTTGATCGCCTCGCGTCATGACGGGAAACCCTCCTCAGGCACCGAATTTGGCCAAACGGCCGGCATTGGCCATCGCCAGGGCCATGAGTCACGCTCCATTCCGGGTCTCCCTTGCGGCGGTTGAAGAAATCCACCGATGATGCGTTGATCGGCTGGCGCCCCGTGATCACCTGGGGTTCCCCGTGGCCGGTGGACAAAGTGCCAGCGGCTTCCGTCCGGCCCAACTTGCACCTGGCGCGTCTTTCACCCTTACCCCGCAACGTTTTCAGGCAGGGGAACACCGCTAATGGCGAAGATCATGGCCATAATGAGCGCTTGGGCCAGCCAGCCGATCAGGCAGACGACCACCGCCCGGCCGGTGCTGCGATAGTCGAGGGCCTGGCGCACCGCGATGACTGCGGCCGCCAGCATCCAGATACCGGCGGCCAGGAAGACGATGCCCATCAGGCCGGGGATGATTCCCAGGACGCGGATAAGCCCCGGTGCGCTGGCAAAGCCGATGGTGCGCAGCAGCTCGCCGTAGTCGGCCTTGGTCTGGGGTTCGGGCAGCATCCGGGTGCCGATGATATAGATGAGGGCCGCCCACACCGCCCATCCCAGAAGGGCCGCCAAGGTTCCCATCAACAGGCCCCCCAGGCCGATGCCGACCTGCTGCATGCTGCCGATGCCGGCGGCCACACTGGCCAGGACAACCACGCCCATGGCCTGGCCCATGGCCGTGCGGTCGGCCTCCACTTCTTCGTATAGGTCGGAGTTCAACTTCGCCGCGAGCAGAATGCGGTTGGCAAAAGATGTCATGCGGTCTCCTCTCTCAGCAGTTTTGGTCGCCGGGGCTGCCGTCCCCGTGAGGGTGGTATGGTTTCGTGTGCCAGATGGCCATGGGCAATGGCCTTTATTTGACAGTTCCGCAAAAAGGCCGATTTCTGCGTTGCGCTGCATCTCGAAGTCGCTGCGGCGTAGATAAGTACGCCTCGCTCCTCGAGATTTGCGCGCCGTAACTTGACCTTTTTACGAAACTGTCTGGATTTTGAGTTTTTACTGGTTCATCATCCCTAGCAGATACAGGCCTCGAAGGCTGCAAATGGGGACTGGCGCCCATTGGCAGGCTGCCAGACGGGCATTAGGCTAAGGGTGATCAGGGTTCGTCCGCGTCGAATCATCGCGGCCTTCATGATTTCGGCTGACAGAAAAAAGCCGATCGGCCCATCCGTGACCCACGACAGACGAACGGAAAGGAGTCCCATGAATATCTTCATCACCGGTGGGCTCGGTTTTGTCGGGCGCCACCTTTCCAACGGCCTGCTGCGGGACGGACACCGGGTGACGGCGATTGGTCTCACGAAAAACCCCGACCTGATCGATCATACGGATTTTCGCTACCTGGCGGCGGACACCAGCCAGCCTGGCGATTGGCAAAACGTGCTCAAGGATCACGATGTGGTAATCAACCTGGCAGGCAAATCCATTTTTAGCCTCTGGACCGACCGTGTCAAGCGGCAGATCTATGACAGTCGCATCCTGACCACCCGCAACCTGGTGGCAGGGCTGCCGGAGGGGCGGGACACGCTTCTGCTCAGCACCTCCGCCTTGGGCTATTACGGCGACCGGGGCGAGGATCTCCTGACCGAAGAGGAGCCGCCCGGCGACGACTTTCTGGCCAATCTGGCTCAGGACTGGGAGAAAGAGGCCCTCGCGGCTGAATCCACCGGCGCGCGCGTGGCGCTGACCCGTTTCGGCATCGTGCTCGATCGCGACGGCGGGGCACTGGCGGCCATGCTCCCGGCCTTTCGTTTGTTTCTGGGGGGCTCCCTGGGCAGCGGCCGGCACTGGTTTCCCTGGATTCACATGCAGGATCTGGTAGCGGGCTTCCGTTTTTTGATCGAAACCCCGGCGCTCAGCGGTCCGGTGAATTTCTGCGCACCGAATCCCGTCCGTCCTGAAGTCCTGGCCGAAACATTGGGCCAAAAGCTCAACCGGCCCGCCTGTATGCCGGCCCCGGCCTTCATGATCAAACTGGTGCTGGGGGAGTTCGGCGCGGTGCTGCTCTGCAGCCAGCGTGCGGTGCCCAAACGCTTGACCACTGCGGACTTCACCTTTGCCTACCCGGATCTGGACGCGGCCCTGGAAGAGATCGTCGAGCAGTAGGACAAGCGGCCCTTAATCCGCCGTTGGATCGACAGAAGACCACCCAAAAACCGGTCATGGCGTCCCGTGACCGGTTTCTTTTTCCGCACCCCAAGCCATCGTCGGGTTGCCATGGCCGGGCCAATAAGGCCTTTTTTTAAATACCCGCTCGACCCTATTTCAGATAAGGCGCCGCCCGGTTAAGCTGCATCCCAAAGCCGCATGCTTTAGATTTAGGGAACCATCCAAAAATAAGGTCAAGGCCCGATGAACAAGACGCGACGATGGCGCCCGCCGGCGATTGCCGGCGTTCGCCCAACCTCCGGCGGTGCTTCGTGAAGCGCCGGACCAGGACCATCCAGGTCAGCCGCATCGAGCCCAACTGCCGGTTCGTCTTCGCCCGGGAAACCATCGACCACCTCGTGCGCAGCGTCCTCAGGGAGGGTCAAAAGCAGCCGATCCGGATATGGTTCACCGGCCGCTGTTTCCGCATCCTCGACGGGGAGAAGCGTTGGCGGGCGGCCAAGCGGATCGGCATGGCCACCATCACGGCCGTCATCGACGCGGACAACCCCTCGGAGGATGCCGTGAATCAGGAACCCCCATGAACATCGTCTGCTGTCTCAAACAGGTGCCGGACACCATGCAGGTGAAGATCGACCCGGACACC
>JASFIY010000466.1:0-3258 GCA_050122415.1 Desulfobacteraceae bacterium | reverse complement strand
GGGCCAGCGGCAGCCGCATGCTGCGCTTGGGGCCGCCGGGTTGCCCGCACGGGCCATGGTAGCAGTACAGACACCCCAGGTTGCAGGCCTCGGTGACATGCAGCACCAAGGTTTGCAGCGGCAGGTCGATTTCGGCCGGGTCGCGAAATGCCGCCCCAGACGGGACGGCCTGTTCCGGCACCAGGATCCGCCCGCGCAGCAGCAAGTCCAGCAGGTCGCGCTTTTGGGCGGCGTCCCCCTGCAGGCGGGCCAGCAGCCCGTCCCAAGGAAGGGGCGCCCGGGCCTGCGCTTCCCGTACGAACGCCTCCAGCTCCGCATCCATCTCGAAGATGGCGTTTTCCTCGGTCAAAAAGAGATACGAGTGGCCATCGACCGGGAAAATACGGGCATCGCTGAGCTTGTAACGCGGCATGACCGATTCCTACTTGAGATGGGTGATGAAGTCAGGCACGGTGACGCCCAGGAGGGCGCGGTCCTTGAGCTCCCGGCCGTCGATGAGGACCGAGGCGCTGATGGCGATCAGGCCGATCCCTTCCCGGCGCTGCACCCTTTCCTCGATCGGGCCGTAGGTCGTCACCGGCGTGTAAAGGCCGTTGAGCACCGAGGTTTGCAGGTATTTGAGATCGTCGTCGTTCTCCCGGGTTTTCTCCTCTTCCAGCACCCACTCCGCCGCGACGGGCTCCAGGATCAGGTCGTCCGCCGTGCCGGCCGCGCCGTCAGGCCCGAAGTTGACCCCCCGGGCGACGAACTGCACCCCATGGGGCGGGTAGGCGGCGCCGCAGCTGACCCGCGCACGTCCCAGGGACGGCAGTATTTTGATCCCGTCGATTTTATCGAAAACGATCAGCGAATCGGGGTAGGCAAGCTCTCCCGCTCTGAGGCTGACCGCCCCCACGCCGGCGCCGGCACCGACTTCAAGCTGGCAAACGATCTGGGAGGCCGTGCTTTGGAGATCCTTGACCTGGACGGCCGAATCCGAGAATTGAATATCGGCGGCCTTGAGCCCCGCGGGAAGATTGACGCCGATGAGGGTCAGGGTCTGCTCGCCCGCCTCCTTCTGAAACGCCTGGGGAAAAGCCGCAAAAACTGCGGCGGGGGCATCACTGCGCAGGAATTTCTCGTTGCCGTGCGCATTGGTATCCTGAACCACGGTCCACCATTTCCCGGAAAAGCTCTGGTCCGCCGGGTCCAGGTCGAACACCCCCTCGATCCGTCCGGTCAGCGGCGTCGGCGCCAGGGCGTAGCGCAGGTGGAAGGTCCCGTAGAGAATCGCCGTACCGACCATTTTAAGCTGGGTGCCGTTTTGATAGCGCACCGTCTTTTCAACCAGATATTCATCCATTCGCCCCGCCGGGTCGGGCTTGAAGGCGTACTCGCCTTCATAGTAGCCCAGACCGGGCTGGTAGCCGGCCAGTTGCCAGCGCCCGCTCAGATCGGCTTCTTGGCGGTTTTGCATCCACTCCCGCCACTCCGGGGTGTCGAAGGGGAAGAGCTTGGCCAGCGGTTCGATCAACTCTTCGGATTCCTTGGCCCAGTCCATTTCCCGCATCTGGGGAACGGTGGTGGGGTAATAGCCGAGATGCAGGTTGCGGTTTTCGCTCCACTGGGCCTGGGTCATGCGGTGAGAGGCGATCTTGCCGTAGGTGTGACAGCGCACGCAGGCGGCGAAGACCCGCTCCTCTAGCTCGCCCTGGGGAATTTCGCGGTACTGGCTGTTCTCATCGCTGTTGATGTAGGCGACCTTGGCCATCTCCGCGGGGGTCAGGCTCAAGTGCCGGCTGAGTTCCTTGATCACCGGCTCGAAATCCCCATCGCTGATGGGCGCGCTGTTCAGCCGGATCATGCGGTCGACCACGATGCGCCACTCCTCGGGCGTTTTGCGCGTCTCCTCGATCACTTCCAAGCGACCTTGGGGATCGGGCTTGTGGCAGGCCGAACATCGCTGGCTGACAATAGACTCCTTGGTGAACGGCGTCTGACCGATGGCGGTCGCCGCCAGACAAAACACCCCCAGGGGGATGACCACCGACAGTAATCTCATCCATGGCCTCATAAACCTCCTCCTTAGTCTTAAGGGTTAAAGCGCGTGGAATAACCCACTCAAGGCCGCAGCGTCTCCGTTGGCTTTAAACGCAAGGTTGATCCAACTTGCAACCGGAAAACAGGCGGGGTGAAACCGCTCACATGAGGATGGTGGCTCATCCCCACGGGGTCCTCAGAAATAACCATTGGTCAGAGCAAATCCTGTAATATCTTTTTGGGCGGGTGAAAATTCCCTGGGTCTGGTTCAGCATCTAACAAAACGTGTGCCAAAAACGGCTTGCACACCCAAAGAATTGTAAGTTTTTGTAATTTTTTTCCATTTTAAAATAAAAAATGGGGACCGGCTCAAAAAGAGAAAAGAACACCACTTTGTTTGGTTACCGGATTGAGAAAACCTCTCATTTTGACAACCCTATTTTTTTCATTTTTCGGTAAAGGGTGCTCAACGGAATACCCAGGGAACAAGCAGCGGCTTTGACCGTCGCATGCCGGTCGAGAGCCTCTTTGATCAGCTGCTCGGTCACGGCGTCAATGGATTGGGGAGGCGGGACCCTGTGGCCAGGTCCCACTGGTAATTGGTCCTGAAAGTCCGGCAGATCGAGAACGTCCCCCTCGCAGAAATTAAACCCGCGCTCAATCCAGTTTTGCAACTCCCGCACATTGCCGGGCCAGGCATATTCCCGGAAACGTTTGAGTACCTTCGGCGAAACGCCCCGCACATGACGGTCAAATTTCTGGTTCATCCGTTGAATGAAGCATTCAACCAGGGCCTCGACATCCTCTAATCGCTCGCGCAGGGGAGGAATCCGCAACCGCACGATGTTGAGTCGGTAAAATAGCGCCTGAAGAAATCGACCTGCAGCCACCTCCCCTTCCAGATCACTGGAACTGGCGGCAATGATCCGCACGGTCAAAGCAATGGGGTACTTTCCACCGATGCGGGTCACCTGGCGCTCCTCGACCACCCGCAACAGTTTCATCTGGGCCGTCGCCCCCAAAGCCTGAATTTCGTCCAGGAAAAGGGTGCCCTGGTCGGCCAGTTCGAACTTGCCCGTGCCGCCGTCTTTTTTGGCGCCGGTGTATGCGCCCTTTTCGTAGCCAAACAACTCGCTTTCCAGCAGTTCACTGGGGATGGCACTGCAGTTGATAGCCACGAAAGGGCCGCCCCGAAATTGGCTGGAACTGTGGATTGAGTGTGCCAAAAGCTCCTTGCCC
>JASFIY010000465.1:0-3259 GCA_050122415.1 Desulfobacteraceae bacterium | reverse complement strand
GATCAATTATTTTAGCTATTTTAATGGATCCCGGGCCCAATCGTCAAGCCCAAATGGTGTTCGGCGGTCCACGGCGACCCGAAAACCGGCAGAGCCCGCCGTGATCGGGGCCGTGAGCGATACCCCTCCGCCATCGGCCCCGGGTTGAAAGCGGATCCGGGCCGTGAGGCCCTCAGGGCTGCGCGGCGGGCCAGCCCCTCCGGGGGGCGCCGCCAGCGATCTGCGCAGCGGGTGCCAGTGGCCGGGGGGTGCTTCGCCAAGGAAGGTCAGCGGCGCGTCGGAAACCGCCTGCAGCGGCGCATAGCGCTCCGGCAGAGCGTCCGGCGGGTCCTCGGTGAGAAGGGCGTCGGCGGGTGGGGCAATTGAAAACTGCCGCCCACCGGGTTCATAATTGCCCGTCGTCAGGTCCCTGAGGGCCGAGGGGCGATGACGATAGAGCGTGTAGTAACGGAAGGCGGGGGTGCTGCTGCCGTCGAAAATTTTAAAGAGCAGCTCGTGTTCCAGGACCTTGCCCCGGCGGGGCGCCGGAGCGTCCGGGGGGCCTTCGCTGACCGCGATCTCCCGGGCCGCGAAAACGGTGCGCGCGCCGAGCGCGCGGTGCAGGGCATCCAGCCAGGCGTCGGGATGGGCCTGCTGAAACCGCTTCAGCGCCAGCAGGTAGCCGCGGGCATCATCGATTCCGGCCAACCGGCTCTCCAGGGTGAGGTTGCGCACCCGCTCGCGGCGCTGGCCCCGGAGCCATTTTTCCTCGTATTCGCTGACCAGCCGACCTTCACGGTAGATGCCGAAACGCACCCCGCCGTCCAGCCGGCCCTGATCCATGTTGCCCTCGATCCGGAACCGCAGAACACCGTCCGCAAAGACCTGCAGAAGCCCCCAACCATCGGCGCGACCTTCGTGGCAGGCGCCTTCCCAGCGCAGGCGCTGGCCGGCCTCCGGGTGGCTGTCGAAAAGCTTGCAGCCGCTGTTCTCGGCCGCGATCCAGTGGCGCGCCCCGCAGCCGAGGGATGCCCAGCAGAAGGAAGCGGCCGCCAGCAGCGCTAACCAGGTGCGGCACCGCCGCCGGGGGCCGATTTTTTTTCCGATTTTCATTCTCAACCGCCGCCAAAAGTGTTATCAGGCTGCTGCATGCGGGAAGCACGGGCCATGACGGCCCTGCGGGGCCACCTCCCGTCGCCGGAAGCCGGCCGGGCAAAACCGGGCCGCCCCGGCGCCTTCCTGGCGCTCAGGAGTCCGCCTCAAAGACCCCAAGACCCATAGCGCCCTTCAGACCCACCCGAACCTTGCGGGGAGAGATCCGTGACTTCTTCATCACGCGCCTGGGCGCCGGTGGCGGCCATCGTGCTGGCCGTGCTGCTGTGGGCCAGTTCGTTTATCGCCCTTAAAATCGCCTTCCGGCACTATGACCCGATGGTGGTCATCTTCGGCCGCATGGCCATCGCCACCCTCTGCTTCGGCTTTCTGGTGCGGCGCATGGGCCCCATCCGGCTGCGCCGGGGCGATTTGAAGTACATCGTTTTCATGTGCCTCTGCGAGCCCTGCCTCTACTTCATTTTCGAGGCCAAAGCGCTGCAGAACACCACCGCCTCCCAGGCCGGACTGATCACGGCCATTCTGCCCCTGCTGGTGGCCGTCGCCGCGGGCCTTTTCCTGAAGGAGAAGATCAGCCGGCGCACGATTGCCGGGTTTCTCGTGGCGATTGCGGGCGCCTGCTGGCTGAGCCTCGAGGGGGACGCCACGGCCGAGGCGCCCAACCCGGCCCTGGGCAATTTCTTCGAATTTCTCGCCATGGTCTGCGCCACCGGCTACATGGTGACCATGAAGTATCTGGCGGCGCGGCTTTCGGCGCTCTTCATCACCGGCATGCAGGCCGCGGTGGGCGGCCTGTTCTATCTGCCGCTGCTCTTTCTGCCGGGCACCCGGCTGCCCACCACCTTCGAGCCCCTGTCAACCTTCGCCGTGGTCTACCTGGGGGTTTTCATCACCCTCGGCGCCTACGGACTCTACAACTTCGGCGCCAGCCGGATTCCCGCCAGCCAGGCGTCGGCCTTCGTCAACCTGATCCCGGTCTTCTCGATCTTTCTGGGATGGCTGGTACTGGGGGAAACCTTCAACCCGCCGCAGCTTGCCGCATCGGCCCTGGTCTTCATCGGGATCGTCATCAGCCGCGATCGCCCCCGGACCCGCCGTCTGGCCGCCGCCGCCGGATAGGGGCCGCCGCCCAAAACCCGCCCCTCCGGTGGCCGCCAACCCGAACGGGCGATTCCCTCCCGCCGGTCCAGGGGCGGCTCTCCGGTTTGCGCCGCGAGGTGCTGCCCCTCAGGCGGCCGGCGCCTCGCCGTGCTGGTAGATGTGGACATCGCGCTGGGGAAAGGGAATCGTGACCCCCTCGGCATCGAAGCGCTTCTTGATCTTTTCGGTGAGATCGAAATAGACCCCCCAGTAATCAGCAGCCATAACCCAGGGGCGCACCACGAAAGTGACGCTGGAATCGCCCAACGCCGAAACCGCGACGGTGGGGGCCGGGTCCTTCAGAACCCGGCTGTCCTCGTCCACGATCGCGGTCAGGATATCGCGCGCCTTGTCGATGTCGTCCCCGTAACCGATGCCCACCTCAAGGTCCACCCGGCGGGTGCCCTTGACCGACCAGTTGACGATGTTGTCGGCGGTCAGCTTGGCGTTGGGGATGATGATGGTCTTGTTGTCGGCGGTCAGCAGCTGGGTGGTGAAGATCTGAATCTTCTCGACGACTCCGAGGACCCCTGCGCCCTCGATGACGTCCCCGACTTTGAAGGGGTGAAAAATGATCAGCAGAAAACCGGCCGCGAAATTGGCCAGCGACCCCTGGAGAGCCAAGCCGATGGCCAGACCGGCGGCGCCGATGACCGCGATGAAGGAGGTGGTTTGAACCCCCAACTGCCCAAGGGCCGCCAAGACCACGAAGGCGAGCAGCGCGATGTAGGTCAGGTTGCCGGTGAAGTTGATGATGGTGGGGTCCACCTTGCGCCCGCTCATCACCCGCACGACGAGTTTTTCGACGGCTTTGGCCACCCAGCGCCCGATGATCAGAATGACGATCGCGGCAATCACCTTGAGGCCGTAAAAAGTCAGCAGCTCATAAGCCTTGTTCATTAAATTTTCCATAATCTCCCCCCCCTTTGATGCGTTTACGGCAAATCAGCGGTTTCCGGCGCCCCCTCCCCAGGCTTGGGCAGGTCCTCAGGCGCTTTTCCAGGCGGCATACCGCCGCAACAACAGC
>JASFIY010000464.1:0-3260 GCA_050122415.1 Desulfobacteraceae bacterium | reverse complement strand
TTACAAGCGGATCCGGCAACTGGGGTATGCCGGCGGATACGACACCGTCAAACTCCATGTGCGCCGGCTCAAAAACAAACTCCGGCGCCAGGCCTATATCCGCTTCGAGACCGTCCCCGGCCTCCAGGGCCAGATGGATTGGGCCGACTTCCAGGTGGCTGATTCACATGGCGGCAGTTTCACGGTTTATCTGTTCGTTCTGGTCCTGGGATTCTCCCGGGCCATGTTCGCCATGTTCGTGGACCGCTGCACCCTGCAGGCCTTCATGGACGCCCATATCCACGCCTTTCACTACCTGGGCGGGATCCCCATGGAGATGCTCTATGACAACATGAAGCATGTGGTGATCGACCGGAAAGAGGGCCGGCCGACATTCAATGTCGAGTTCTCCCATTTTGCCCGGCATTACGGCTTCAAGCCGATGGCCTGCGGGCCCTACAGCCCTTGGGTAAAGGGCAAGGTGGAGCGGCCGATAGACTATATCCGCGAAGACTTCTGGCGCGGGTACCGCTTTACCACCATCGCGCAAGCCAACCGGGATCTTCTCGGTTGGTTGAACGAAACCGCCAATTGCCGCAAACACGGGACCCACCGACAGATGGTGGACATCCGCTGGGGGCAGGAACGGGCCAGCCTCGGCCCCTGTCCGGCCAGCGACTACGATACCGCCATCAAGGAGTATCGCAAGGTCTACAAGGACTGCGCCATCTCCTATAACGCCAGCGGCTACCAGGTGACCCCGGAGGTGGTCGGCAAGAAAATCCTGCTGAAAATCAAGGACGGTATCATCCGGTTTTACGATGACGACCGATTGCTGGTCACTTACGAGGAAGCCAGGGAAAAGGGCAGCTGGGTGACCAACGATGCCATCACCGCCCAGATCTATAACCAGCGGCTGGAACGAACCAATCAGCGCAAATATGGCCGCTGCAAAGCCAAGGCGACACGGGGATTGGTCAATGCCAGTCTGTTCCCCCAGGTGCACTACCGGCCGCTATCGGTGTATGAGCAGATCGCCCAGGGAGGTGGCCCATGGACCAACTGATCGCCGATCGCCTCCAGGACAACCTCAGGCGGCTCAAACTCACCCAGGCCGCCGGGATGCTCGACAGCGTCGTGGCCAAAGCCGAAGCCGACAAGGACTCCTATCTGGCCTTTCTGGACCAGCTGCTGGAAGAAGAGGTCGCCGCCAAGGAGAAGCGGCGCGTGCAAACCGCCATGAAGACCGCCGGGCTGCCTTCGGCCAAGACCATCGAGGAGTACGATTTCACCTTTCACCCCAAGCTGAACAAAAAGGAGGTGATGACCCTTTTCGATCTGGATTTCATCGGCAAAAAGGAGAACGTGATTTTCCTGGGGCCGCCGGGCGTGGGCAAAACCCATCTGGCCATATCACTTGCGATCAAGGCCTGTCATCACGGGTTCAAGGTATACTTTACCACGATGGATATCCTGATGCGGAAACTCAAGGAGCCCCAGTCGCGGCACAAGGCCTATCTGACCTCGCCTCTGGTGGTGGTCGACGAAGTGGGTTACCAGCCCATCGATACGAAGGAGGCGTATCTGTTCTTCCAGTTCGTCTCCTACCGCTACGAGCGCTCCTCGACGCTGATCACCTCCAACAAGAGCTTCGGTGACTGGCAGGAGCTGTTCGGTGAGCAGGTCATCGCCACGGCCATCCTGGATCGGCTGCTGCACCACTGCCGGGTGGTCAACATCAAGGGCCACAGCTACCGGCTCAGGGGACATGGTTTTTCAAAGAACGATTTCGCCACCGCCGGCACCGTCACCCCGGTGGTCGAGAATGGGAAAACGGAGGTTCAATGAACCCCAGGGTGGTACATTTTTATTTTCCCATTTTTGGTACACTTTTCATTCCCATTGACACCAAGCCCCCTAAGTATCAGATAAGACATAGAATTTGCATTTAGCAACTGGATATCATTGGCTTACCTTGGGTGTCATCATCGGAATTTTTCCAATTGCTGGTGTAGGCCCCGATCCCAGCAAGCTTTACATATCGATAAGGACTGACTATTTTAACTTCGCTGATAACCGACCGAATCAATTCAACCTCTTCGTTTAAGGAGTCCGGCATGACATTGAAGCAAAATATAGAGGCCTACAAGGAAGGTTTTAAAAAAAAGGCACCCCAAGAGGCCCAGGAAATCATGCGTCGCGCTACCAATGATCTGCAAAACTCGCCACAGATGATAAATACCATCAAGGTGGGGGACATGGCGCCGGATTTCAGTCTGAAAAATACCGCCAACGACGACATTGTCCTTAGTGATCTGCTCGATCGCGGGCCGGTGGTCCTTAATTTTTACCGTGGCCGCTGGTGACCTTATTGCAACATGGAGCTGGAAGCTCTATCCGTTCTTGCCGATCGGTTTGCTGCGGCTGGCGGCACACTGGTCCTGATCTCGCCTCAACTTATCGAACACAATGCAGCCATCGCAAAAGAGAAGGGAATCACCGTCGACATTCTCAGTGATCCCGGCAATGTCGTCGCCGCTCACTATGGTCTCAAATACCAGATGCCCGACGATCTCATCGCCATTTACAAGCAGTTTGGCTTGGACATCCCTAAACACAATGGCGATGACAGCTGGACACTGCCAATTCCTGCCGCCCTGATTATTGATGGTGATGGAATAGTCCGGCATGCCGATATCAACGCCGATTACACCAACCGGCCGGAGCCTGAAGATACGCTGGCTGCGTTGATGCGGCTCATTTGAAAGCCTAAATGAAGTGCATCC
This sequence comes from Desulfobacteraceae bacterium, assembly GCA_050122415.1. GTDB lineage: Bacteria > Desulfobacterota > Desulfobacteria > Desulfobacterales > JAABRJ01 > JAABRJ01. The sequence continues at coordinate 495 of JASFIY010000464.1, read as the reverse complement.
GCTTCATCAGTGTGGACCACCGACCCACGATTCAGCCGTTTCATACCTGGGGTCTCAATTTGCTGGGGCGGTGACAAATGGACGTTGAAGCAGGTGGATGATTGGCTGGCGACGATTACAACTGACGTTTGACTCGTTTCTATCCATTTTTTTGACGGACACGATCGCAGGATCATGTGTCAAATCAGTCAGAATACAAAGAGAGCGCTTCCATGATCCAACCCACCTAACTTAGAGACATTATCCAAATATGACCTAACTATGCGAAAACCATGACACGCGATTTTGTCTTGCGCCTTGTTTTGTTGGTATTCACACCCTCACAAGTTTTTAACGGATGTTCCCTCTTGTGGCCTCCTGCCAAAGAAAGGCAAACCACTGAAAGATTTTAACTTTTCCTGCGTGAAGCCAGCTTCCTCTTAGTGTCTACCTCAACTGTTGATTTCGGAAGCATCAGCGGCAGCTTCACATCCAGTGCCCCAAGGAGTTCTTTGG
>JASFIY010000463.1:0-3262 GCA_050122415.1 Desulfobacteraceae bacterium | reverse complement strand
CTGCGTGAAGCGACCGCGGTGCGCCCCCGACTGTATTTCCCCGCGGGCCGCCGCTCGGCGCAACCTTCCGCAAACCGCAATCCAAGGAGGAAACGGCCATGGAATCCCAGACCTTTTCAATCCCCAACATCTCCTGCGGACACTGCACGCGCAGCATCGAAAACGAACTGGCCGGGATCGCCGGGGTCCGATCGGTGACGGGCGACCCGCAGGCCAAGACCGTTACGATTGCCTGGGAGGCGCCGGCCACCCGCGCCAAGATCCTGCAGACCCTGCAGGAGATCAACTACCCGGCGGCGGAGTGAGGGTCGCGCCGATGCCAGCTTCCAGCCTCAACATACCGCTTGCCGGGATGACCTGCGCCAACTGCGCACTGAACATCGAGCGCACCGTCCGGAAGCTTGCCGGCGTCGAAGCGGCCAGCGTGAATTTTGCCGCCGAGCGGGCCAGCGTGACCTTCGATCCCCAGGTGGTTTCCGTGAAGGAGATTCTGGCGCAGATCCAGCGGGCGGGCTTCTCCGTGCCCACCGCGAAGCTCAGCTTCCCCGTGCGGGGCATGACCTGCGCCAACTGCGCGCGAAACATTGAACGCAGCCTGGAGGGCAAGGTGGCGGGGGTGCTCTCGGCATCGGTCAACTTCGCCTCGGAGCAGGCCGTCGTCGAGTACCTGCCCGATGTGGCGCGCCCGGCAGAGATGGCCGCCGCGCTCTCAGCGGCCGGGTTTGAGGCGATTTTACCGGAGGCCGCGGAAAGCGCGGAAGATGCGGAGGCGGCCGCCCGGCGGGCCGAAATCCGCGACCAGACCCGGAAGTTCCTGGTGGGGCTGGTCCTGACCACACCCCTTTTCCTTCTCAGCATGGCGCGGGATTTTGCGTTGATCGGCGTCTGGAGCCACGCCCCGTGGGTCAACTGGCTCTTCTGGGCGCTGGCGACCCCCGTGCAGTTCTACACCGGCTGGGATTACTATGTCGGCAGCTGGAAAAACCTGCGCAACCGCACCGCCAACATGGACGTGCTGGTGGCCATGGGCGCTTCGGCGGCCTATTTCTATTCCGTGGCCGTCCTGCTGCTGCCCGCATTGGGCGCGCACGTCTATTTCGAGACCGCCGCGGTGATCATCACCCTCATCAAGCTGGGCAAGATGCTGGAGTCCCGCACCAAGGGGCGCACCGGGGCGGCTATTCGCAAGCTGATGGACCTGAGCCCCAAGACCGCCGTGGTGCTGACCGCGACCGGCGAACGGGAAGTGCCGCTGGCCGAAGTCACGGTGGGCGACCGGCTGGTGGTGCGTCCCGGCCAGAGCATTCCGGTGGACGGCGAGGTGTTGGCGGGGCGCTCGGCGGTGGACGAGTCCATGCTGAGCGGCGAGCCCCTGCCGGTGGACAAAAAACCGGGGGATCGCGTCACCGGCGGGACCCTAAACCAGGAGGGCGTGCTCACCATGCGGGCGACCCGGGTGGGCCGTGAGACCGCGCTGGCCCAGATCATCCGCCTGGTGCAGGAGGCCCAGGGCAGCAAGGCCCCCATTCAGGCCCTGGCCGACCGCGTCGCCGGGGTGTTCGTGCCCGCCGTGATCGGTGTCGCCCTGGTGGTCTTTGTGCTGTGGTGGGCCATCGGCGGGGCCTTCGTGCCGGCCATGATACGGCTGGTGGCCGTGCTGGTGATCGCCTGCCCCTGCGCCCTGGGCCTGGCCACGCCGACGGCCATCATGGCCGGAACCGGCAAGGGGGCCGAAAAGGGGATCCTTTTTAAAAGCGGCACGGCCCTGGAGACCGCGGCGCACCTGGACACGATCGTGCTGGACAAGACCGGCACGATCACCGCCGGCCGGCCGGCGGTGACGGACCTGGCGCCCCTGGGCGGGGCCCTGGAAACGGATCAGAGGCTGCTGCGGATCGCCGCCGCGGCTGAAAAGGGTTCGGAACACCCCATCGGCAAGGCCATCGTGGCCGAGGCCCTCCGGCGCGGGCTGAGCCTGCCAGCGGCGGAGGATTTCAAGGCCGCCGGCGGCTTCGGGGTGAGCGCCCGGGTTGACGGCCGCCGGGTGCGCATCGGCAAACCCGGCTGGTTTGAAGCCCCCGGCGATGAGGCGGCCGCGGTCGCGCAGCGGGTGGACGAACTCCAGTCCCAGGGCAAAACCGTCATGGTGGTGGCGCTGGATGAAGAACCGGCCGGCCTGATCGCCGTTTCCGACACCCTCAAGCCCGATTCACAGGCGGCGATTGCGGCTCTCCATCGCCAGGGTCTGCGGGTGGTGATGCTGACCGGGGACAACGCCCAAACCGCCCGCGCCATCGCCGAGCAGGTGGGCATCGACGCGGTGTTTGCCGAGGTGCGGCCCGATGAGAAATCCCGCCAGATCCGGGAGCTGCGGGAAAAGGGGGCCAAGGTGGGGATGGTGGGGGACGGCATCAACGACGCGCCGGCGCTCGCCCAGGCGGATGTGGGCCTGGCGATCGGCACCGGCACCGATGTGGCCATCGAAGCCGCCGACGTGATCCTCTCCAGCGGCAGTCTGGATGGGATTCCCAAGGCCATCGGCCTCAGCCGGGCGACCCTGCGGACCATCCGGCAGAACCTCTTCTGGGCCTTCGTCTACAACATCATCCTGATCCCGGTGGCCGCCGGCGCCCTTCACCCGCTGGGCTTCGTGCCGGATATCCTGCGCAACCTGCATCCCATCATGGCGGCTTTTGCGATGTCGCTGAGCAGCCTGACGGTGGTTTCCAACAGCCTGCGCCTCTACCGTTCGGCCTGAAGCGGGCCGGGCGCCCCGCAGACCGTCGGGCACGCCATCGCCGCCCGCTCTTACGGAGCCGCTTTTTGGGGGGCGGCTTCAGCCAGGAGCCGGTCGATCACTTTCTGGAATTCAGGCAGCGGCTGGGCCCCGGTGACCACAACGCCGTTGATCACGAAGGTGGGGGTGCTGCCGAGGTTGTGGGCGGCGGCCTGCTGGCGGTCGGCCTCGACCTCGGCCGCGATCTCATCGGAGTGCCGGTCGCGGTCGAAGCGCGCCACGTCAAGCCCCAGCTCCTCGGCCAACGCTACCAGGCGCTCGTTGCTCAACTGGCCGCTGTTTTGGAACAGCCGGTCGTGATATTCCCAGAATTTCCCCTGTCGATGGGCCGCCAGCGCCGCGCGGGCGGCAGGCAGGGCGTTTTCGTGGGAGTTGAGGGGCAGGTTTTTGAACACCAGACGGACGGTGTCGGGGTTGAGCGCCAGCAGCTGTTCCGCCGTTTGCGCCCCGCGGGCGCAGTAAGGG
>JASFIY010000462.1:0-3264 GCA_050122415.1 Desulfobacteraceae bacterium | reverse complement strand
GTTCAAGCCGTCCACCGTCACGGTGGCCAGCCCCAGGCCGACGATGCCCATGTGGGAGACGCTGGAGTAGCCGATGACGTATTTGAGGTCGGTCTGGCGCAGGCCCACCAGGGCGCCGTAGACGATGCCGACGGTGGCCAGGAGCGCCATCAACGGCGCCCAGTGCTGCCAGCCGGCGGGACAGAGGAACATCCCCACCCGCAGGACGCCGAAGGCCCCGATTTTCATCAGCACCCCGGCGTGGATCATGCTGACCCCGGTGGGCGCCGCCACATGGCCCACCGGCGACCAGGTGTGAAACGGCCAGACGCCGGCCAGGATGCCGAACCCCAGGTAGAGCAGCAGGAAGGCGAACTTCTCCTGATAGGGGGTGAAGGTCCCGGGCTGCATCAGGGCCGTGATGTCGAAGGTCTCGAGGCCGGCCTGGACCACCAGGTAGAGGATCGCCGGCAGGATCAGGGCGCTGCCGGCCAGCAGGTAGAGGGTCAGCTTCATGGCCCCGTATTCCTTGCGGGTGCTGCCCCAGACGGCGATCAGGAGGTACATGGGAAAGAGCGAGACGTCGTACCAGACGAAGATGAAAAAGAGGTCCAGGCTCATGAAGAGGCCGAAAACGCCGGCCACCAGCAGAAAGATCAGCGCGAAGAACTCCTTGACGCGGGTCTCCAGCTCCCACATGCTGAGGACGCCGGTGAAAAAGACGATGCCGGTCAACAGCAGCATGGGCAGGTTGAAGCCGTCGGCGGCGTTGTACCAGTGGATCCCCAGGGACGGCACCCACGGGACCTTCTCGACGAACTGCAGCCCGCCGGCGGACTGGTCGTAGGCGATGAACAGGCCGGCCGAAATCAGCAGGGTGAGTCCCGAAAAGACGGCGCTGATCCACTTGATCCGCCGGGTGCGGGCGGCCGGGGTGCAGAGGATGGCCAGCAGCCCCCCGATGCAGCACAGCAGCAGCAGGCTCAGGAAAGGGAAGCGGGCGTATGCCAAGGGGGCCATCGTGGGGTCACCTCAAAGGAAGAAATAAAAGCCCAGCAGGGCCATGCTGACGAAGATCACCATCAGGCGGTACTGAATCATGCCGCTGTGGGCGCGTTCCAGCAGACCCCCGGCCCGGGCCGCAATCCGTGCCAGGCCGTCGATGCCGTCGTCGATCACCCGCCGGTCGTTCCAGGTGCAGAAACCCGACAGCCCCCGGTAGAGGACGCGGTCCAGCAGCTGACGGTAGAAACGGTCCAGAAACCACCGCTGGCTGAAGAGGAGGTAAAGCGGCGGTATTTTTTCCACGAAGCCCACCTGCCGGGAGCGCGGCCGCCCGAATTCCAGCCAGGCCAGTAAGAGGCCGGCCAGCGTCAGACCGACGGTCCAGAAGAGCAGGGCCCGGTGGTGCCCGGCGGGCTCCGGCGCAAGGGCCTGGGGGCCCTGGAGAAAGGCGGCCAGCGGCGTTTGCGCAAGGCCCAGCAGCACCGTGATCGCGGCCAGGGCCACCAGCGGCAGCGCCATCGCGCGCCCTCGGCGCGGGTCGTCGTGACCGCCGGATGCATGCGCTGCAGGTGCCGCCTGGTCCTCGGCCGGGGCGGGGGCGTTGGCGGATGGAAAGACAATGATGAAGATCAGCCGGAAGGTGTAGTAGGCCGTCAAAAAGACCCCCAGCATGCCGGCCGCCAGCCACACCGCGGTGGGGCGCGCGGCGAGCGCGGCCAGGATCAGCTCCTTGCTGAAAAAACCCGATAGCGGCGGCAGCCCTGAAAGCGCCGCGGCCCCGATGATCATGCAGACCATGGCGGTCTTTAACCGGCGGCCGCCGGCGCGCGCGATCGCGAACAGGTCGTTGCTGCCGCAGTGGTGGATGAAGACCCCGGCGCAGAGGAACAGCAGGGCCTTGAAGCCCGCGTGGGTGGTGAGGTGAAACACGCCGGCGAAGTAGCCGCCGGCGGCCAGGCCCATGATCATCAACCCCAGCTGGCTGATGGTGGAGTAGGCAAAGACCTGCTTGATGTCCCGGCTGACCATGGCCATCGTGGCGGCCAGCAGCATGCTCAGGGTGCCCACGGTCAGAAAGACCGCCATGGCCACCGGCGACAGGCTGAAGAAGGGGAACAGGCGCGCGAAGAGGAACACCCCGGCGGCCACCATGGTGGCCGAGTGCAGCAGCGCGCTGACCGGGGTGGGGCCCTCCATGGCGTCCGGCAGCCAGGTGAGCAGCGGGAATTGGGCGCTTTTGCCGATGACGCCGCCGAAGATCAGCAGGCTGGAGAGGGTGATCAGCCCCGGCGAGAGGCGCGCGGCGGTCTCCGGCGCGTTGAGCGCCAGGATGTCCAGGTCCCCCAGCTGGGTCAGGACCAGCAGCAGCCCCAGCAGAAAGGCGACATCCCCCAGGCGGGTCATCACGAAGGCTTTTTTGCCCGCCTCGCTGGCGCGCCACTTGTCGAACCAGAACCCGATCAGGAGGTAAGAGGCCAGCCCCACCAACTCCCAGAAGACGTAGAGCTGGAAGAGGGAGGGCGCCAGGGTCATGCTGGTCATGGCCCAGGCGAAAAGCGACATGAAGGCGTAGTAGCGGGCAAACCCCGGGTCCCCGGCCATGTAGCCCAGGGAGTAGACCTGGACCAGGAGGCAGATGGATGCCACCACGGTGAGCATCAGCAAGCTCAGCGGGTCGATCAGAAAGCCGAACGGCACGGCGATCTCACCGGCCAGCAGCCAGCGGCCGCTGAACTGCAGGGGCGCCGGCGCACCCCAATGGCGGACCAGCAGAAAGAGCGTCCCCAGCAGGCAGATGCCGATGGCTCCCAGCGACAGGCCGGCGGAGAGCCGCGGGCGCCTGCGGGTGGCCACCAGGATCGTCGCGAAAGCCGCCAGGGGCGCCAGCACTGTCACCAAAGCGGCCGCCACGGTCGGGTTGAGGGTCAGCGGGTGGGTCATGGTGCGCTCACGGGTGCAATCCTTTGGAGTGCCGGCCGCTTGCGGCCGTGCACGGGTTCAGTCCAAGCGGTCGGGTGCGACCGTGCCGGTGCGACGGTAGACGCAGACGATCAGGGCCAGGCCGATGGAGACTTCGGCGGCGGCCACGGCCAGGACGAAGAGCGCGAACACCTGACCCTCGATCGACTGCCAGCGCAGGGCGGCGCCCACGAAGGCGATCGCCCCGGCGTTGAGCATGATTTCAAACCCCAGCAGGATCATCACCAGGCTGCGCCGGGCCACCGCGCAGCCGGCGCCCATCACGAACAGCAGGCCGGCCAGCAGAAAGACATGGCTGTA
>JASFIY010000461.1:0-3265 GCA_050122415.1 Desulfobacteraceae bacterium | reverse complement strand
CGCCCGCCACTTGCCGGCGACCCTTTTGCCGGCCTCGCGCGTCTGCTGTCGGTCGCCGGCCGGCTGTCGGCCGGCCACGCGGGCGGGGGCGAGGGGCTTGCCCGCCTGACCGGGCTGATAGCCTCCCTGGCCGTGAAATCCGCGGCACCGGAGGCCGCCCTGCTGGAGCGTTTGATGCTGAACACCGGGATGCTCTGGGAGGCCAAAGTGTCCCGGGCCGTGAGCCGCAAACCGGCGCCGTCGCCGGAGGGGCTTCGGCAAATGACCGCCGGGGACCTGAAGGCCGCCGCCCTGCAGGTGCTGCAGGAAGCGGCTGGCGGCCCCGGGGCCCGGGCAGGCGTCCAGCACTTCCTGGAGGGTCTTGAAACCCTCCAGTACCTCAACCGCCACGCGGCCGACGAAACCGGTCGTCTCATTCTCCCGCTGCCGGTGCTCTGGGACGACGGCCTGCGGTTCGGTCAACTGCTGCTGGATTTCAACCGCGAAGCCGGCGGGGAAGGGTCCAGCGCCGAAAAGGCCACCCGCTTGTCTCTGCTGCTGACGCTTTCCCGCCTCGGCCCGCTGCGGGGTGATTTCGCCATCTGGCGTAAAACGGTCAACGGCACTTTCGGCGTGGCCGATGCCGGGGCCGCGCAGCTGGTCGGCAGCGAACTGCACCGGCTGACCCGGGCGCTGGGCCGCATCGGTTTCAGTGTCGGCCGGATCGACTGCCGGGTGTTGGGGTTGACGACCTTGGCCGGCACCTCCCTGGCCGAAGAGGTCCTGGGCGCCCCTGAAAGTGGCTTGAACCTGGTGGTCTGAAATGCATACGCCCCCCAAACGCCGTCGCGCCGTCGCCCTGCGCTATACCCCCGGCAAGGATCGTGCGCCCAAGGTGGCCGCCAAGGGCAGCGGCAATGTGGCCGAGCGGATCGTGCGGACGGCCCGCGAACTCGGCATTCCGGTCAGGGAGGACCCGGACCTGATGGCGCTTCTGGGCGGCCTCGATCTAGAGCAGGAAATCCCCGCCGACCTCTACCTGGCCGTGGCCGAACTGCTGGCTTTCGTCTATGCGCTCAACGGGAAAAAAACGCCCGAATAGGCAATTTTTTCCCGCTGCCGTCCGGCCAGGGGGCGCCTGGCGGGCCGGTCCGTCCGGCCGGCGATGGTGGCATTTTAATTGCAGAATTCCGGTCGGCAGCCAATTTCAACCCTGTGAGGAGAGCCCCGATGATCCTTCAGTTCACCACCCCGGTCCAAGGGGGGTTGCGCCAGGAGCGCAAGTTGCAAATGATCGCCAACCACCTGGCCAACGTCGACACCAGCGGGTTTAAAAGCGACATGGTGACCTTCGACCAGCTGCTGAGGTCCGAGATGGGCATCGATTTTTCCCCGGGACCGCTGAAGACCACCGGAAACCCCCTGGACCTGGCTTTAGAGACCGACGGGTTTTTCAAGGTCCGCACCGCCCGCGGGGAGCGCTACACCCGCAACGGCAATTTCACCCTCAACCCCGAAAACCTTCTGGTGACCGCCAACGGCAGCCCGGTCATGGGCGAGGGCGGTGAGATCACCATCGAAGGCCGCGATATCCAGATCAACCGCGACGGTGAGATTACCGTCGACGGCGTGCTGGTGGACAAGCTCGCGGTGGTCACCTTCGAATCCCCCCGCGAGATGAGCAAAGACGGCGACAGCCTGTTTGTGGGGCCGCCGGATTCCCCTGAGATCAGCGTGGAAATCCCCGCGGTTCAGCAGGGCGCGCTGGAGGGTTCCAATGTCCAGGCCGTAATGGAAATGACCCGCATGGTGGAAACCATGCGCACCTATGAAGCGCTCCAGAAAATGATCCAGGCCTACGACGAGACCGACGGCCGGATCATCAGCGAAGCGGGAAAGGACTGATCATGATCAGAAGTCTGTGGACCGGCGCCTCGGGCATGATCGCCCAGCAGATGCGCATCGACGTGGTCGCCAACAACCTGGCCAACGCCAACACCACCGGGTTCAAAAAAAGCCGCTGCAATTTTCAGGACCTCATGTACCAGACCCAGCAAGTCGCCGGCGCCACCGCCCCCGGCGGCGGTCAGGTCCCCACCGGAATTCAGCTGGGGATGGGCAGCCGCCTTTCGGACATTCAAAAAATCTACAGCCAGGGGGATTACGTCCAGACCGGCAACGAACTGGACATGGCCATCGAGGGCGAGGGGTTTTTCAAGGTCCTCAGCGGCGACGAGGAGCTCTACACCCGGGCGGGGAGCTTCAAGCTCGACAGCGAAGGCTACATCACCACCGCCGCCGGCGAACGGCTGCAGCCGGAGGTGTCGATCCCCGAGGATACGGTCGTCATCACCCTCCAGCCCAACGGCCGTCTGATCGCCTATGGCCTGGGCAACACCGAACTCGCCACGGCCGACATCCCCCTCTACAACTTTCCCAACCCCGGCGGCCTCTATGCGGTCGGCCGCAATCTGCTGCGGCCCACCGAGGGCTCCGGCGACGCCATCGAGGGTACTGCCGGCAGCGACGGCTTTGGCACCCTGGTCAACAACTTTCTGGAGAATTCCAATGTCAGCGTCGTGGAGGAGATGGTGGACATGATCGTCGGCCAGCGGGCCTACGAGGCCAGCTCCAAGATCATCCAGACCTCCGACGACATGCTGCAGATGGCCAACAACGTAAGGCGTTAATTATTCCATGGTCTGCCTTTCTCCAAAACAGCGCGCGTCATCCGCGGCCGCCAACCGAGTTTTCAATCCGACGGCGGTTTGCGGGGTGCTGCTGGCCCTGCTGCTGGCGGTGAGTCATGGCGGTCTTTGCGGGGCCAGCGCCGCCGCGGACCAGTTTACGGTTCAGGTGGCGGCGCGCGCCACCGTCAGCGGCGAGACGATCACCCTGGGGGACATCGCCGAAATCACGGTCGCCCCTGAAATCCGGCCGCAGCTGGCCGCCATCGATTTGGGGCGGGCGCCCCAGCCGGGGCAGGCCAGACGCCTGTCGGGCGCCTGGATCAGCGCCCGCTTGAACGCCCAAACCCCGCTGCCGGCGGCCGTAACAGTCAGCATCCCCGCCCAGGTCACGGTCCAGCGGGACGCCCAGCGGATTGCCGGCGACGTGCTGGAACGGTTTTTCAGCGACTATCTGGCGCGCCGCCTGGCGGGAGAGGATTTTCGCGTCAGCAGCTTCAAAGTGCGCGGCGATGATGTCTTCCCCGTGGGGGCCATGGCGCTGCACCCCGCGGAACTTAGCGCCGCAGAGCTGGTCGGCCAGGTCAGTCTGCCGGTTG
>JASFIY010000460.1:0-3275 GCA_050122415.1 Desulfobacteraceae bacterium | reverse complement strand
CGACGTCCATTTCGGCGATCGCCTCCTCCAGGGGCAGGCTGCTGACCCCCGGGCCCCGCAGGCCCAGCACGTGGATCTCGCTGTCGCCTTTTTCCAACGCCGCCAGCAGGTCGAAAGCGGCGGCGGCACCCATCCGGCTGGCCAGAATGCGGTCGAAGGCGGTGGGGATCCCGCCCCGCTGGAGGTGCCCCAGAATCGCGGTGCGCACCTCGAACTGCCCGCGGCTTTCCTCCTCCAGCAGCTGCTGAATGAAGTCGGTGGTGTAGCTCGCGGAGCATTCCTCGTTTCGCAGCAGGATCACCATCCGCTTGCCCTTGGCGAAGTTGTGGCGCAACATGCCGACGTCGCGCACCAAATCCGACAGACGCACCCCGTTTTCGGGCAGGTAGGCCTTTTCGGCACCGGCGGCCAGCGCCCCCATCAGCGCCAGAAAGCCGCAACGGCGCCCCATCACCTCCACGATGAAGGCCCGCTTGCTGGCCGCGGCGGTGTGCCGGATCTTGTCCACCGCCTCGACGATGTTGTTGAGGCCCGTGTCCGCGCCGATGGTGAAGTCGGTGCCGGGAAGATTGTTGTCGATGGTGGCCGGCACCAGCACCATGGGGATGTTGAAAGCCGGGTAGTCCGGGCGGGCGGCCTGCAGCTGAAGGATCTTGAGATAGACGTCCCAGCCGCCGATGGCGATCAGGCCCTTGAGACGCCGGCGCTCCAGGTTCGCGGCGATCCGGCCGAGGCTCTGGGCGTCGAGTTCCAAGCTGGTGCGGGCGGTGCCGATTTCTGAGCTGGGGCGGTTCATCCAGGTGACCAGGACGTTCCACTCCAGCGGCCGCAGATCGCCCCGGATCAATCCCAGAAACCCGTGATCCGCGCCGAATGCCGGCATCCCCTGGTTGAGCAGGCAGCGGGCGGCGACGCTCACCGTGGCGTTCATGCCGGGGGCATCCCCGCCGCCCGTCAGGATGGCCACCGCGCCGTCCTGGCGGCGCTCCCGGGCCGGCAGGATGCGGGTCAGCGTTTTGACCAGGCTCAGCGCCCGCCGAAAGCCCTCTCCGCGCAGTTCCTGGGCGCGGGCATAGTTGCCGTGTTCGATCTCCTCTTTGACCGCACGGCTCTTTTCCAGCACCTCGCCCAGCGCCGTGGCATGCACCCGGTTCTTGACCAGCCCCAGCATGCAGGGCGCGGGGTCGGCGTCGGCCGCCAGCAGCCGGTCCACGGCCGCACTGCCCAGCCGTGTGGCCAGGATGCGGTCGAATGCCGTCGGTGCGCCGCCCCGCTGGATGTGCCCCAGGACCGTCAGGCGGACATCGATCCCCAGGCGCTGGCCCAGGAGGTTCTTGACCTCGCCGGCATGGATCTGAAGCCCGTCGGCATGCCGGGCACCTTCGGCGACGATCACCATCTGGTGGGGACGACCGGTTTCCTGGGCCTGGGAGATGGCCTCGACCATTTTGCGGTGCCAGCGCGGGCCGAGCTCCTCCTCGGGCACCAGCACCCACGAGGCGCCGCCGGCCAGGGTCGCCATCAGAGCCAGGTAGCCGCAGTGTCGTCCCATGGTTTCCACCACGAAGGTCCGCTGGTGCGAGGCGGCGGTGGAACCCAGGTTGTCCATCGCCCGCAGGATGTGGTTGAGGGCCGTGTCGGCGCCGATGGACATGTCGGTGCCGAAGAGGTCGTTGTCGATGGAGCCCGGCAGACCGATCACCCGCAGGGCCGGCGCGGCCTCGGCCGCGGAGGTGAGTTGCGGGTCGGCGGCGCCCAGCTCGGCCAGGTGCACCGGCCACTCCTCGGCTAAGACGGCGGCGCCGGTCAACGACCCGTCGCCGCCGATCACCACCAGGGCCGTGACCCCCAGCTGCAGCAGGTTGCGCACCGCCGCCTGCCGGCCATCACGTCCCCGGAAGCGCTCGGAGCGGGCCGTTCCCAGGAAGGTGCCCCCCTCGGGCAGCACCCCGCCCACGTCGTGCCAGGCCATCTGGCGGATGGCCTCCCCACCGCTCACCAGGCCTTCGTAGCCGTTGGTGACCCCGTAAACGGCCAGCCCGCTGTCCAGACCCCGCCGCACCACCGCCCGGATGGCGGCGTTCATGCCGGGCGCGTCGCCCCCGCTGGTCATGACGGCCAGTTTCTCGATCATGGATCCCCCTCCCTGCCGGGCAGAAAAACGTGCGGCCGGTCTACTTCAGCCGCGACACGATGAACTCGCCGATCTTTTCCGCCGAGTTGCCGAAGAGGTCCTCGGTGGCCACCAGTTCGAGGTCGCGGTCCTCCCAGGCGATGCTGTTTTCCTGAACGATATTCTTGATGTGCTCGTACTTGCCGCCCAGGGCCCGGATCTTGTCGGCCAGCGGAATCTCATCGCGGAAGCCGATGTTGAGCAGCAGCAGGTTCTCGATCAGGTTCGGGGTGGCCGGCGCGGTGGAGATCACCGGGATGATGATGATGCTGCGGCCGTCCTTGCGCCCCTTGCCGATGTAGACGTTGCCCTGGGCCACGATGATCCGTTTGGTGCCCTTGAGCTGGCGGTCGGTCTCGACCCGCGAGGGGATCGGCTCGAGGATGCCGGTCTTGACCAGGATCTCGATGCTGCTCTCGTCGGTGGGCTCACCCAACAGGTCGAGGCCGCCGATGCGGTAGAGAATCGCCCCCTTGATCTCCGCCACCACGGCCTGCAGGTTGCGCAGCACGATGATGTTGCGGTTGGAGACCTGGTCAACGGCGATCCCGTAGTGGGTCAAGGTGTCGAAGAGAATGCCCTCGGTTTTCTCGCCGATGCGGCTGGTGCCCACGGTCACCGTCTTGGCCTGGTGCTTGATGGCGTCCACCGGCCGGGCCATGGAGTTGATGGCGTCCCCCAGGCGGGTGAAAAACCGGTCGAGCATGTTGCGCGGCGTGCCCTTGACGCCGAAGTCGAGCTCGAAGTCGGCCACCGGCAATCGCCCGGCCAGGTACTTGAACAACAGGGTCAGGTCGGCGGCCACATCCAGCGCCAGCGCGGTGACCAGCCGCTGCTGGTCGCGCAGCCCCTTGAAGGCCACGTAGTGCTGCTGGATCCGCTCCCGAAAGGCCTTTTCCAGGATGGCCTCGTAGACGTCCAGGCCGTCCTGGGCGAAGTTGTTCAACAGCCGCTGGATGTCCTCGCGCACCTTGAAGAAGAAGCGCGACCCCTCGTTGATGGCCAGCGCCGCGCAGTAGCCCCAGATGTGACCGGCCATGACGTTGAGGATCGGCGCCAGGTGCGGGCTGACCGTCGGCACGTGGAAGACGTCCACCGCGTA
>JASFIY010000459.1:0-3280 GCA_050122415.1 Desulfobacteraceae bacterium | reverse complement strand
GCTGAACGACGCCGTCGAGCGCGCACCGGTGGGCGAGTTGGTGGACATCATGGATGTGGGGTTCACCTGCGCCTTCCTGGCGACGCCTTACGCCCGGCGGCTCACCGGTCAGACGGTGTATGTCGACGGCGGCGCCAGCATCATGGCCTGAGCCGCGCGCCGACGATTCAGCAAATAAACGCGACCCGTTTTTCGCGGTTGACACGATCGAGGAGATTGACATGAAGGATAAGACGAAGATCACCCCAATTCTCGGCCCCATGGACCTGATGGAATATCTGGTCGACGCCGGGCAGCGGACGCTGATGTTCTGGGACATGATGCGGCAGCGCGGCAACCAATACCTGGAGCACATGGCCGAGACGGTCCCCCATGTGCTCCAGTTTGAAGGCGAGTTGGTCCTGTCCGGCAAAAGCCTTCCCCGGCCCGTCAACTACGGTATCGTCAAGATACATCCGCCCGAGGGGACCGTCATCGACGATCTGAAGCGGCCCTTCGTGGTGATCGACCCGCGCGCGGGCCACGGTCCGGGCATCGGCGGCTTCAAGGCCGAAAGCGAGATCGGCGAAGCCCTGCGGGCGGGACACACCTGTTATTTTATCGGTTTTACGCCGGTGCCCGAAGCGGGTCAGACCATCGAGGCCGTAATCGAGGCCTGGGCGGTTTTCATAGAGCGGGTTGCGGATCTGCACGCCGGCTCCGAGGGCAAACCGGTGGTGATCGGCAACTGTCAGGCGGGCTGGGCCCTGATGATGCTGGCGGCCAAGCGCCCGGAGCTCTGCGGCCCGATCATCGTGGCCGGATCGCCGATGTCCTACTGGGCGGGGGTGCGCGGTGTCAACCCCATGCGGTACACCGGCGGCCTGCTGGGGGGCAGTTGGCTGACGTCCCTGACCAGCGACCTGGGCAACGGGAACTTCGACGGCGCCTGGCTGGTGCAGAACTTCGAGAATCTCAACCCCGCCAACACCCTCTGGAGCAAGCAGTACAACCTGTACGCCAAAATCGACACGGAGGGGCCCCGCTATCTGGGCTTCGAGCGCTGGTGGGGGGGACACGTGATCTTGACGGGCGAAGAGATGCAGTATATCGTCGACAACCTTTTTGTTGGCAACAAGCTGAGCACGGCCGAGATGGTTACTGCCGACGGCGTGCGGCTGGATTTAAGAGAGATCCGTTCTCCGATCGTGTGTCTGTGCTCCAAGGGGGACGACATCACCCCGCCCCAGCAGGCTCTCGGCTGGATTCTGGACCTTTACGAGAATGATGAGGACATTCTGGCCGACGGCCAGACGATCGTCTACGCGGTCCACGAGACCATCGGGCACCTGGGGATCTTCGTTTCGGGCAGCGTCGCCAAAAAGGAGCATCAGGAGTTCGCCGAAAATATCGACCTCATCGATTGCCTGCCGCCGGGGCTCTATGAAGCCGTCTTTCAGGAGAAAGCCCCCGAGGCCGCCGGTGTCGAGCTGGTTTCAGGCGGTCACATCTCCCGTTTCGAACGCCGCAGCCTGGCGGACATCCGCGCCCTGGGCGGCAACACGCCGGAGGAGGAGCGCTGCTTTGCGGCCGTGGCCCGGATGTCGGAGGTCACCCGTGGTCTCTACCGCACCACGCTGCAGCCCATGATCCGCGCCCTGGCCACCGAACAGAGCGCCGAGGCGCTGCGGCGCACGCACCCGCTGCGGTTGGGCTACGAGCTTTTCTCCGACCGCAACCCGGCCATGCGGCCGCTGGCCTCGGCGGCGCAAACAGTTCGCGAAAACCGTCAAGCGGTTGCCGCCGACAATCCCTTCCGGCAGTGGGAAAAGGGCTTCTCCGACTGGATGACTCTCGGCCTGAAGGCCTTCGGAAACCTGCGCGACATGATGCTGGAGCAAGTGTTCTTCGGCGTCTACGGCCAGGCCTGGCTGCAGGCCCTGCTGGGGCTGCGGGCATCGGACGATCCGCCCCGCAAGCGCCCCGGCAAGGACCCCGACCATCAGGCCTTCGTCTCACGCCGGATCGATGAATTGAAAGCCAAAATGGACCAGGGGGGGCCGCGCGAGGCGGCGATCCGCGCCCTGATCTACGTGCGCTTGCCCGAAAAGGCCGCCGATGAGCGGAGTTTTGAGATGCTGCGCCGCATCCGGGCGGAGCACGGTGCGAAAAAATCCCTGGCCGAATTCAAGCAGGACCTTCGCGAGCAGTACTACATGCTGCGGCTGAACGAACGCCGGGCCGTGGATGCTATCCCCCTGATGCTCAAAGGCCGTGAGAAGGAAGCCCGGCAACTCATCAAATTCGTTCGCCAGGTCGCCACCGCCGGCGGGCCGCTGGGTGAACAGGCCCAAAAGCGTTTAGAGGAGGTGGAGCGGCTCTTTACCTCGCCGCCTCCGGCCGCGCCCGGCGGGACCGATTCGAAAACCACTGCCCCAGGAGGTTCAGGCCGATGATTACCAACAAGACCTTCGACGAGATCCAGGTCGGCGACACCGCCAGCATGGAGCGGATGCTGACCAAGCAGGACATCGATATGTTCGGCGTCCTGTCGGGCGACATGAACCCCACCCATTTCAGCGACGAGTATGCGTTGATGCTCCTGGAGCGGCACAAGCTGGTGGGCCACAGCATGTGGGGCGGGGCGTTGATCTCGAGCCTGCTGGGCAACGACCTGCCGGGACCCGGCACCGTCTACCTGTCCCAGCACCTCGAGTTCCACAATCCGGTCGAACTGGACGACACGCTGACCATCACGGTGACCGTCAGATCCAAGAATCCCGCCGACGGCAGCGTCACGTTCGACTGCCGGGCGGTCAATCAGCGGGGCGAGGACATCATCACCGGGGTCGCCAAGGTCAAGGCGCCCACCAAAAAGCCCACCGCTGCCGGGTCCCCATACACCATCCAGCGTCTGCACCGCAAAACGGCCTTCAAAAGGCTGATCGACTACGTCGACGACTTTGTGCCGATTCCCGTCGCCGTCTGCCATCCCTGCAGCAAGGAGGCCCTGGAGGGTGCCGTCGAATCGGCCCAGGCCAACCTGATCGACCCCATCCTGGTGGGGCCGGAAGCCAAAATCCGCGCCCTGGCCGAGAGCCTCGAGCTGGACATCGGCGCCTTCCGGCTGGTGGACGCCCTCCACAGCCATGACGCGGCGGCAAAGGCTGTGGCGCTGTGCCGCTCGGGCGAGGCGGAGGCGCTGATGAAGGGCAGCCTGCACACCGACGAGCTGATGGGCGCGGTGGTCTCCTCGGCCACCGGGCTGCGCACCGATCGGCGGATCAGCCACGCGTTTGCC
>JASFIY010000458.1:0-3285 GCA_050122415.1 Desulfobacteraceae bacterium | reverse complement strand
GGCCCGGGATCGTTTGATGGCCGTCACCAGGGAGCGGATGGCGTCGTCCTGGCCGAAGACCACCCCCCGGATCCGCTCCTCCAGGTTCTCCAGCTTGCCCTTGTCCGAGGCCGAGATGCTGCGGGTTGGGATCCGCGCCATTTTGGCGACGATTTTTTCGATGTCGGCGGTGTGGATCTTGCGGCGGTTGGGGTTGCCGCTCAAGCGGATGAAGGCGCCGGCCTCGTCGATGACGTCGATGGCTTTGTCCGGCAGGTAGCGGTCGTTGATGTGCTTGGCGGAAAGCTCGACGGCGGCTTTGAGGGCGGCATCGGTGTAAACGAATCCATGGTGCTCCTCGTAGACGGTCTTCAACCCGCGCAGGATCTGAACGGTTTCGGGCACCGAGGGTTCGGCGATCTCGATTTTCTCAAAGCGCCGCGACAGGGCGCGGTCCTTCTCGAAGTGGTTTTTGTACTCCTCGTAGGTGGTGGAGCCGATGCAGCGCAGCTCCCCGGTTGAAAGGGCCGGCTTGAGAATGTTGGAGGCGTCCATGGAGCCGCTGCTGGTGGCGCCGGCGCCGACGATCGTGTGGATCTCGTCGATGAAGAGAATGGCGTCCTTTTCCTTCTGCAGGGCGGCCAGGACCCCCTTCAGACGCTGCTCGAAATCCCCGCGGAACTTCGTGCCGGCCAGCATCCCGCCCAGGTCCAGAGAGTAGATGCGGACGTTTTTGAGCAAATCGGGAACGCGGCCCTCGCAGATCCGGGTGGCCAGCCCCTCGGCCATGGCGGTCTTGCCCACGCCGGGGTCGCCCACGAAAACCGGGTTGTTCTTGCGCCGGCGGCAGAGCACCTGCAGCGTGCGCTCGAGCTCCAGCTCGCGGCCGATGAGGGGGTCGATTTTGCCCTCCGCGGCCCGCTGCACCAGGTCGACGGTAAAGGCCTCCAGCGGGTCGGTTTTTTTCTTCTGCTCGCCCGGCTCCTGCTTCAGCGAGCGGGGGGGACCGTCGTCGTAGGCCGGCTTGGTCAGGTTGTGGGAGATGTACTCGAGCACGTCCAAGCGCGTGATCCCCTGGGACTGGAGGAAATAGGCGGCATGGGAGTCCTTTTCCTGGAAGATCGAGGCCAGGATGTCCCCCACAACGACCTCGGGCTTCTCGGCGGATCGGGCGTGGTTGACCGCCCGCTGGATCACCCGCTGAAAACCGATGGTCTGCTGCAGAACGTACTCGGTGCCCTCGGCGATGGGCTCCATGCGCTCCTTGAAGAAAGTCTCCAGCTCGGTCTTGAGGGTTTCGACGTTGCCGCCGCAGTTTTCGATGATGTCGATGCCCTCGGAGTCGTGCAGTATCGCAAACAGCACGTGTTCGAGGCAGACGTGTTCGTGGCGCCGCTTCTTGGCGTCACGGACGGCGAATCCCAATGTGGCACTCAGTTCTTTGCTGATCATCATTCTTTCTCCATGCTGCACTTGAGCGGAAATCCTTTTTCGCGGGCAATGCTGTGAACGGCGTCCACCTTGGTCTCGGCCACCTCGAAAGTGTAGATGCCGCAGACGCCGATGCCGTTGTGGTGCACGTTGAGCATGATGCGGGCGGCGTCCTCGGGGGCCTTGTTGAAGATCAGCATCAGGATTTCCACCACAAATTCCATCGTGGTGTAGTTGTCGTTGTGCAGGAGGACCTTGTACAACGGTGGCTCGGTCACCTCTTCACGGCTTTCGGTGGCCACCCCCTCCTCCATCTCAGGATTGCTGGCACTCATGTCCCCTCCTCGGAAGGTCGCTGCCCGAAGTCCGGCGATAACCGGCGGGTTGAAGAGCGGTTGGTGGATCCTGGCCCCGCCGCCGCCCCGGCTGCAGAAGCTTGGGCCCGACCCCCGGCGGGGCGCGTCCGGCTCGGGCCATTGATTTTCATCAATATAAGCACCGGTTTTGAAAGTTGTAAAGAGCCGCCCGGGAAAAGGACCGGGCGCCACCGCACAGCAACGCCGGCGCCGGCGTGCCGGCAGCCCTTTACAAGACCGGAGGGAGGTGTTAGGTTTTTGACCGCTCGCGGTCGGCGGGAGCACCCCCCCGGCCACAGCGGGGGGCGGCGGCTTCGATGCGGGCGGCCTGTAATATTCCACCGCCTCCCGGACGCGCCCGAAAACAGGTTGCCACGCCCAACAGCGCACCCCCGAACAGGGTCCGACACCCCTGGCGGCTTAGGCTGCAGCCCGTCAGCGGGGAATTTCACGAAGACGCTCTGAGACCCGAGACAATGCCGGTGGTCGATAAGACAGGATCCAGGGCCGGTTTCAAACCGACCCGCCGAACCCTCAGCGACAGCCTCAAATTTCTGGCGGTGGTCGCGGCGCTCGTCTGGTTGATCGCCCGCGGCTCGCAGCAGCTGGGCTACAACTGGCAGTGGTATCAGATCCCCCGCTATTTCTTCGTGCTGCAGGAGGGCCGCCTGGTCGCCGGCCCGCTGATCATGGGCCTCTTGGTCACCCTCCAGATCACCGCCGTGAGCCTAGTGCTGGCCTTTGGAATCGGGCTCCTGACAGCTTTTTTGCGTCTTTCCGATTCCCTGGTGGCCCGCTTTGTGGCCCGCGCCTACCTGGAAATCGTGCGCAACACCCCGCTTCTGGTGCAGCTGTTCTTCATCTATTTCGTCCTTGCCCCCATCTTGGGGATCGGCCGCTTCGCGTCGGCCGTTCTGGCCCTGAGCCTCTTTGAAGGGGCATACGCGTCCGAAATTCTGCGCGCCGGGATCGTCTCCATCCACCGCGGCCAGTGGGAGGCGGCCCGCAGCCTGGGCTTAAAGACCCTTTACTGCTACCGGTTGGTGATCCTGCCCCAGGCGCTGCGCCGGGTTCTGCCGCCGCTGACCAGCCAGGCGATTTCGCTGGTCAAGGACTCCGCTCTGGTGAGCACCATCGCCATCTACGACCTCACGATGCGGGGGCAGACCATCGTTTCCGAAACGTTCATGGTTTTCGAGGTCTGGTTTGTGGTGGCAGCGGTCTATCTGGTGATTACCATCTCCCTCTCGGTGGTGGTCAATTACATGGAGCACCGCCTGCAGATCAGGACCTGACCACCCCCGCCCGGTGCGAGCGGCGGATGGGGCACATGGCACCTCAACGATCACGAAAGGAGGCAACGATGAAAACACGGTTACTTGGCGCCGCCGTTCTGCTGGCCGCCGCAGCGCTCCTGGTGGGAGCCGCCCAGGTGGCCCTGGCGGGCAAACTGCAACAGGAACTGTCCAGCGAAAGCACCATCGAAACGGTGCTCAAGCGCGGCTCGCTGCGGGTGGGC
>JASFIY010000457.1:0-3286 GCA_050122415.1 Desulfobacteraceae bacterium | reverse complement strand
GGAAGACGGCGCGGTTTCTCACCTCGGGGCGGTGGCAAAAGTCGATCAGGCGCTTGATCAGGGCCTTGCCTTCGTTGTCCTTGGGGTGCGCCTTGCCGGCGAAGATGATCTGGACCGGGTGGTTTTCCGAGTTCAGCAGCGCTTCCAGGCGTTTGGGATCCTGCAGCAGGAGGTTGGCGCGCTTGTAAGTGGCGAAGCGGCGCGCGAACCCGATGGTCAGAATGCCCGGTTCCAGCACCGATTCCGCCTCGCGGATGATCGCCAGGGGGGCGTTGCGGCGCCGGTACTGCTTGACCACCAGTTCCCGGCAGGTGCGCACCAGGCGCGTGCGGCTCATCTCGTGGGTGCGCCAGAGCTCCTCTTCGAAAATTTCGTCGATGCGGTTGATGTTGGCCGGGTCGCGCGGCGGCAGGCTCCAGTCCGGTCCGAGGTAGCGGTCGAAGAGGGTCGAAATCCCCGAGGAGAGCCACGAGGGGATGTGCACCCCGTTGGTGATGTGGGTGATCGGGATTTCGTCCTCGGGGCGGTCGGGCCAGATGTGGGACCACATGCGCCGCGCCACCTGGCCGTGGAGGTGGCTGACGCCGTTGCAGTACTGGGACATGCGGTGGGCCAGGACAAACATCGACAGCGGCGCGTTCGGCCCCGTGCCGGCGGCCTGCCCCCAGGCCAGCACCTGTTCCTCGGGAAGGTTCAGGCGGCGGGCGAGGGGGCGCAGCACCGGGCGCACCAATTCGATGGGAAATTCGTCGTGCCCGGCCGCCACCGGGGTGTGGGTGGTGAAGACCGTGGTGCGCGGGACGATTTCAAGTGCCGTTTTGAGGTCCACCCCGTAGCGGGACACGGTCTGGGCCAGGCGCTCGATGCCGGCAAAGGCGCTGTGGCCCTCGTTCATGTGGCAGACCGCAGGGGTGATGCCCATGATGCTCAGTGCCTGCATGCCGCCGATGCCCAACAGGGCTTCCTGGGCCAGGCGGGTCCGGCCGTCGCCGGGGTAAAGCCGCGCGGTCAGGTCGCGCACCCCGGGGGTGTTTTCCGGCAGGTTGGTGTCCAGCAGAAAAAGCGGGATGCGGCCCACCATGCACCGCCAGACGGTGGCGAGAATCTCGCCGTCGGGCCCGGCCACCGACAGCCGGATATTCTCGTTGTTGACCTTGGCGTGGCGCAGCGGAATCGTGTAAAGATCGGTCTCCGGGTAGCTTTCCTGCTGCCAGCCGTTCTGGTCCAGGTATTGGTGAAAATAGCCCTGACGGTAGAGCAGCCCGACCCCCACCAACGGCAGGTCCACGGCCGAGGCCGCCTTGAGGTGATCCCCGGCCAGGATCCCGAGGCCGCCCGAGTAAAGGGGCAGACTCTCGTGGATGCCGAACTCCATGGAGAAATAGGCGACACAGTTGTCCGGCCCCAGCGGTGCGCTGGCGTTCTCCAGCGGGGTCAAAACCCGCTTTTCAAAGCGCTCCCGGACCTGGTTGAGATGGCCCATGAAGCTGTGGTCACCGGCCAGGTTCTCCAGCCGGTTCTGGGAGACCCGGGTCAGAAAGACCAGCGGGTTTTCGCCGGAGGCCGCCCAGAGGCGCGGGTCGATGCGCCGGAAAAGATCCACCGCATCACGCTGCCAGCTCCACCAGTAGTTGCGTGCGAGGGTTTCGATAAAAGCGAGCTTCGGGGGGATGGTCGGGTAAACTTGAAAGGTCTGCAAAAGCCCCATGTTGTTTCCTTGGATTGGCGTTGTTTCAAAAGATTTTGCACCTGGAATGATCCCCGGGCGCCGGGTGCAGGTGCGCTAGTTTTCGGCCGCAAACGGCGCGCTCTTTAGGGGGTGGGTGCCTCCACCCGCAGAGCGCCAACCGGTGGTGGGCGCCCCGCCGCTGCAACGGCCAAACGGGCTGAGTCTCAGGGCCCCGGCAGAAAAAAATTCCACATCTTGCTTGTCTTTTGGCCCGTCCTCGGCGCTACACCCGTCGGCACATATCTCGATATGCGCCGACGGATGTGCCTTGATGACGAACCAAAATCCGGCGCCGTATTGTGGAATTATTTCTTACCGCGACCCTTAGTCTCTCCGCGGGCAAAGGTCAAGTCCGCTGCGCCTCAAGGCTGCAGCTTGAGCCAGACCCGCAGCAATTCGCTGACCCCCCAGGCCTGGGCGTCACAGCCGCGCGGCTGGTGGGGGGCGTCGCCGTCCACGATCTCCGGCATCTGGGCGCAGCAGCCGCGGTTGAGCAGGTGCGTGCCGCTGGCCAGCCAGGCCAGGGCGGTGGCATGCCCGGCTTTGCCGTAGGTCAGGGCCCAGGCTTCGCAGAAGCTCGGGAACACCCAGGTCCAGGCTGTGCCGTTGTGGTAGGCGGGTTTGCGGCGGGTGTCTTCATCGCCCAGGTAGCGCCCCTGGTAGGGGTTGTGGGGGTCGTTGAGCGGCCGGCCCTGGTGCAGGATCGGGTGCGGGCGGGAAACCGGCCGGTCCGCCAGGCTGCGAATGGCCCCCGGGACCAGGAGCGTTTCGCAGGCCGTCAGCACCCGGCGGCAGGCTTCGGGCGCATCGAAGGCGCCCAGGGTCAGGGCGAAAAGCTGGTTGGGGCGCAGGGCGTCGTCGATTTCGGCCCGCTGCGGCGGCGTGCCGGGCACGGCGTGCAGGCAGTCGGCCAGGTAGCCCGCCTGCTCCAGCCAGAAATACTGCTGCAGCCCCCGGTGGACGCGCGCCGCCGTTTTTTGCCACGGGCCGCCGGTCTCCCCGGGGTCGATGCGCTTTAAAACACCCAGCGCGGCGTGCCACAGGGCCTGAATTTCCACGGGGTAGCCGGCCCGCAGGGTCCCGGCCGGGAAATTGGTGTCCATCCAGGTAAAGTGGCCGGGGCTGTAAAGCAGCCCGGAGTCGGGGTCCATCCGCACGCCGTTGGGCGTGCCGGCCATCAGGGCGGCGCCCAGGCCGAGCATTACCGCACGCAGGCTGCGGCCACCGCAGTCGGTCTCCAGAAAGCGGCGGCTGCGTTGCTTGCGGATCAGGTCGCCGCAGGCCACCACGAACCACAGCGGCGCGTCCGAGGTGTCGCGGTTGCCGGCGTCCTGGCCGTGAATCATGTTGGGCAGGGTGCCGTTTTCGGCGAACTGGCCGAACTGTTGCAGGACGGCCGCCGCCGCGGCGGTTTTGCCGGCCGCGATCAGCCCGCGGACGACGATCAGCGCGTCCCGGCCCCAGTCCAGAAACCAGGGATAGCCGGCAATCACGGAACAAAGCGCCCCCCGCTTGACGACGTACTGGTCCAGGGCGCCGGCCAGGGCCTCGGCCAGC
>JASFIY010000456.1:0-3296 GCA_050122415.1 Desulfobacteraceae bacterium | reverse complement strand
TTGGCCAAACCCTGACGGTTCCGCAAAAAGGCCAATTTCTAAGGTGCGCTGCATCTCGAAGTCGCTGCGGCGCAGAGTACTACGCCGCACGCCGCTGAAATTTGCGCGCCGTAACTTGGCCTTTTTTCGAAACCGTCTGAATTTTGGCTTACCAGTTCATCAAACCCTGAGCAGTCGCGAAATGTAATGCTGGAAACCAGAAGGGGGGTGAGAAGGAGAGGATTGTGGCGTGCGCTTTTGGATCGAACCCAAGACACCCAAGGAGAGGAAAATGGCTAAACTATCGAGGGCTAAAATCACGATCGTTCTGGTATCGGCGCTGGCATGCTGGTGCGTTTTTTCGTTCACGGCCAACGATGCCCGGTCTGAATCCTACAAATGGAAAATCAGCCAGGGAATTGCCGAAGACCACCCGGCCGCCGCCCGGTGCAAACAGTTTGCAGAGCTTGTCGCGGAAAAATCCGGCGGCAAGATCACCTTGACGTATTTTCCATCGGGTGCCTTGGGGGACTGGATGGAGCAGATCGAAGCCAATCGGATGGGCACGCTGGAGATCGGGCTCAATGCCGGATCCACCTCCTATGACCCCCGAACGAACCTGATGTTCATGCCTTACCTCTTCGCCACCTGGGACGAAGCCCGCGCCGCCATCGGCTCCGAGGGCTGGCTCACCCCGATTTTCGATGAACTCTACTCCCAGATCGGTCTCAAGGTGCTCGGGATCTATTTGAACGCCTGGGACGGGATGGCCTACACGAAGCGGGTCACCAAGGTGGCCAAGGTTCCCGCGGATTACGCCGGCATCAAGATGCGCGTGCCGCCGATCCGGATTTTCGAAGTCTATATCCCCACCCTGGGCTTCATATCGACGCCCATCGCCTACTCGGAGACCTTTACCGCCCTCCAGACCGGCATTGTCGACGCCAGATCCGCTTGCCCCGCCGTCGAGGCCTACGTCATGCGCGATGCCCTTTCTTACTGGGTGGCGACGCGCGACTGCTTTGAATACTGGTTTTTGACCATCAACAAAACCCTCTGGGATTCTCTGGCCGATGAAGACAAGGCGATATTGAGCAGCACCGCCGATGTCGTCATGGGTGAACAGGCGCTAGCCGCGGAAAAAGATGAAAACGAATTCAAACAGAAACTGGTGGATGCCGGTGTCAAGGTTTACGAGGTGACCGATGAGGAATGGCAGGCGGGGGCGAAGGTGGTTCGCGCCAAGGCCTGGCCGGTTATCCAGGAGGAGCTCTTGGGGTCGCTTCTGATGGAAAAAGTGAGGGCCCACGCAACCCAGATCCCTGAGTGACACCGGTCGCTGAACATCGCAGGCGTTCCTTTTTCAGGCTTTAAATCGCAAGGGCCGGGAAATTGCCGGCCCTCGCATCAAAAGAAAGATGGGAACCCGCCATGCCATGGAAAACGATACAGCGATTTTTTTCGGCAGCGGACACGGTTATCGATAAAAGCGCCAGCGCGCTGATCATTGCCGGCGGCGCCCTCGTCACGCTGTCAGTGGTGTTGCAGGTTTTGCTGAGATATGTGTTCAAGGTCCCGCTTTTCGGCTTGGAGGAGTTTTCGCGGTTGATCGCCGTGTGGGTCTACTTCCTGGGCGCGATCTTCGGAACCAAGTGGGACGCCCATGTCCAGGGTGACGTGGCCGGGCGGATTTTTACCACCAACCGTTCCAAGGCCGTGATCAAGACCATCGCCTGGGCGATCAGCCTCCTGGTCTGCATCCTCTTTCTCTACCACTCCGCCAAATACTGCATCTGGCTCCACGGAACCGGAGAAAGAACCACCGGCTTGTGGTGGCCGCGAATCTACAGCGTCGGCAGCATGCTTTTCGGCGCCTTTTTCATGACCCTATACAGCACCGCCAATCTGATCAAATACGCACGGGCAGCCGGCGGCCGGCTGGACCCCACGCCGGGAGGTGCCACATGACGGTCGTCATCGCAGTAATGGCTCTGGTGGTTGTGATCATGTTGTTGGGCGTGCCGGTGGGCTTTGCCTTCGGCCTGGGGGGCTTCGCCATTCTGGCGATCACCGGGCTGGACCCCCGCTTTGCCATCCCGGCGGCCTTTCGCAACCTGGAATCCTATACCCTGCTCGCACTGCCGCTCTTCATCATGGCCGGCGGCCTGATGCGCGATGCGGACATATCCAAGCGCCTGATCGCCTTCACGATGGCTTTTTTGGGCCGGATACGCGGGGGGCTGGGGATGGTTTGCGTGGTATCGTGCACCATCTTCGGCGCCATCTCGGGGTCGGCCTCGGCGGCCATCGCCGCCATCGGATCGGTCATGATCCCGGAGATGGTGGAGCAGGGCTACTCGCGGGGCTACGCCACGGGGCTGGTGGCCGCTTCATCGATGCTGGCCCTGCTCATTCCCCCCAGCATCCCGATGATCGTTTTCGCCATGACGGCGCAGATCTCCATTCTGGCCGCTTTCCTGAGCACCCTGCTGCCCGGCGTGCTCATGATGACCGCCTACTGCATCATCAACCTGATCTTGAGCCGGCGGATGCAATCGTTGAAGGTCGCCCCCAAAATGCCCATGCCCCAAACCATCGCGGAGATCGGCCGGTCCACCCGGCATGCGGGGTTTGCGCTTTTCATGCCGGTCCTGGTCCTCGGCGGGATTTACGGCGGCGTCTTCACCCCCACCGAAGCCGCCGGCATGTCAGCGGTTTATGCGGTGCTGGTGGGCTTTTTGGTCTACAGGAAAATGACCCTCAAGGGGGTGGGCAACAACATCAAGAGCTCCATGGTGACATCCGGGGTGGTCATGATCCTGCTCTTTTTTATCCTGATGGTCAGCAGGATCATGGTGACCTACCAGGTCCCCCAGCAGTTGACGGAGTTCATTTTCAGCTTCACCACCAACAAGTGGCTCGTGCTGATGATGCTCAACGTCATCCTGCTTTTGATGGGCATGCTGGTGGACGACGTCTCGGGCAACATTCTCTCGGCAGCCATCCTGCTGCCGATTGCCAAATCGGTGGGAATCGACCCGATTCATTTTGCCGCCATTTCGGTCACCAATTTGTCCCTGGGCAATATCACCCCGCCGTGCGCCCCCATGTTGTACCTGGCCGGCCTGATCGGCGGCAATCTGCCCCTCAACGAATACGTCAAACCGGCCGCCTGCTTTATGATTTTCGGTGCGGTCCCGGTTATCCTGGCAGTCACCTATGTGCCCGAATTCGCCCTGATTCTGGTAAACCTGTTTCTGAAATAAGAAAAAGGAGGCGTCCGTTGGAAGAAACCGCCGTGCTCTTTCAAAAAGAAG
>JASFIY010000455.1:0-3307 GCA_050122415.1 Desulfobacteraceae bacterium | reverse complement strand
TGCGGGACCTGCGCCGAGAAATGCCCGCGCAAGGTGCCCGACGAGTACAACTCCGGTCTTTCCAAGCGCAAGGCGGCCTACGTCCAGTTCCCCCAGGCGGTGCCGCTGAAGTACGTGATCGACAAGGACCACTGCATCTACTTCGAAAAGGGCAAGTGCCGCGCCTGCGAAAAGTTCTGCCCCACCGACGCGGTCAACTTCGACGAGCAGGACCGCGAGCTGACGCTGGAGGTCGGCGCCGTCGTGCTGGCCGCCGGAACCGAGCACTACGACCCCAAAACCTACGACATATACGGCTACGGCGCTTCGCCGAACGTCCTGACCGCGATGGAGTTCGAGCGCATCCTCTCCTCCGGGGGGCCCTTCGAGGGCCATCTGGTGCGCCCCTCGGACCACAGTGAACCGCGGCGGATCGCCTGGATCCAGTGCGTCGGCTCGCGCGACCCCCATCACTGCGGCAACGGCTACTGCTCCTCGGTGTGCTGCATGTACGCCATCAAGGAGGCGGCCCTGGCCAAGGAGCACGCCGGGGCCGATCTGGACGCCGCCATCTTCTACATGGACATGCGCACCCCCGGCAAGGAGTTCGAGAAGTACTACAACCGCGCCCGGGACGAGAAGGGCGTGCGCTTCATCGCCTCACGGCCCCACAAGGTGGAACCGATCGCCGAGTCGGGCAACCTGATGGTCCACTTCACCACCGCCGAGGGGCGCGTGCTGCAGGAGGAGTTCGACCTGGTGGTGCTCTCCATCGGGCTCCAGACCTCGCCGGAGACCGTGGCGCTGGCCGAGCGGCTGAAGGTCGAGCTGAACGCCGACCGCTTCGCCCAGACCTCGCCCTTCCGCCCGGTTGAGACCTCGCGGGCCGGTGTTTTCGTCTGCGGCGCCTTCCAGGGGCCCAAGGACATCCCGGTCTCGGTCATGGAGGCCTCGGCCGCGGCCGCCGAATGCGGCGAGCTGCTGGCCGGCGTGCGCGGCACGCGGGTGGCGCAGGTGGTGGAGCCGACGGAGCAGGATGTTTCCGCGGAGGACCCGCGCATCGGGGTCTTCGTGTGCAACTGCGGCACCAACATCGGCGCGGTGGTGGCGGTGCCCGAGGTGGCCGCCTACGCCCGCACGCTGCCCCAGGTGGCCTATGTCGAGGAAAACCTCTTCACCTGCTCCCAGGACACCCAGGACAAGATGAAGGAGGTCATCCGCGAGCATCGCCTGAACCGCATCGTGGTCGCGGCCTGCTCGCCGCGCACCCACGAAGCGCTCTTCCAGCAGACCATCAAGGAGGCCGGCCTCAACAAGTACCTCTTCGAGATGGCCAACATCCGCAACCAGGACTCGTGGGTCCACCAGGCGGACCCCGCGGCGGCAACCCGCAAGGCCAAGGACCTGGTGCGCATGGCGGTGGCCAAGGTCGGCCTGCAGCAGCCCCTGGCCGAGCTTCAACTGGGGGTCTCCAAAAGCGCCCTGGTGGTGGGGGGCGGCATCGCCGGCCTGGAGGCCGCCCTGTCGCTGGCCCAGCGCGGCTACCCGGCGACCCTTGTGGAAAAGGGGCCCGCTCTGGGCGGCCACGGCCGGGAGCTGCACGCGGCCTGGGACGGCCAGCCGGTGGCGCCCTACCTCGAGGAGCTGATCGCAAAGGTCCAAAACCACGGCGAGATCGAGGTTTTGGTCAACGCCGAGGTCCAGGAGGTGCAGGGGTTCGTGGGCAATTTCCGGACCACGGTGCAGGCCGCCGGCAAGACCCGCGAGGTGGCCCACGGCGCGGCGATCATCGCCGTCGGCGGGCGCTCCCTGGAGCCTTTGGAGTACGGCCGCGGCCAGAGCGACCGCATCTTCGTCAACCTGGAGCTGGACCGCGCCATCACCGGCCGGGACCCCCGCGTGAGCGGGGCCCAAAGCGCCGCCTTCATCCAGTGCGTGGGCTCGCGCGAGCCCGACCGCCCCTACTGCAGCCGGGTCTGCTGCAGCCACTCGATCGAAAACGCCCTGCGTCTCAAGGCGCTCAACCCCGGGATGGACGTTTTCATCCTCTACCGCGACATCCGGACCTTCGGCTCACGGGAAAATCTCTATCGTGAGGCCCGCGCCAAGGGCGTGGTCTTCATCCAGTTCTCCCTGGAGCAAAAACCGGTGGTGACGGTCACCGACGGCGGCGGGCTGCGGATCACGGTGCAGGACCCGGTCCTGCAGCACCCGCTGGTGATCGCGCCCGACATCCTGACCCTGGCCAGCGCCGTGGTCTCCCACGACACCGATGCCCTGGCCAAGCAGTTCAAGGTTCCCATCAACGCCGAGGGCTTCTTCCTAGAGGCTCACATGAAGCTGCGGCCGGTGGATTTCGCCACCGACGGCGTCTTCGTGGCCGGCCTGGCCCACTACCCCAAGCCGGTGGAGGAGTGCATCGCCCAGGCCAAGGCCGCCGCCTCGCGGGCCGCCACGGTCCTGGCGCGCGACAGCATCATGGCCGGCGGGGTCGTGGCCCTGATTCACAAGGACCTCTGCTGCGGCTGTCAGGCCTGTCTGCAGTGCTGCCCCTTCGGGGCGATCGATTACCTGGAGCAGGAGTCCCGCTGCGAGGTGAACCAGGCCCTCTGCAAGGGCTGCGGCACCTGTGCGGCCACCTGCCCCTCGGAAGCCATCAGCCTGCTGGGGTTTTCCCACCTGCAGCTCTACACCCAGATCGACGAGGCCCTCTCGGCTTAAGTCCGCCGGAGGGCGCCTCGGCGCCAAGCAAAAGGAGCGTTGGCTCATGGACACCCCGTTCGAACCCAAAATTCTCGCCTTTCTGTGCAACTGGTGCAGCTACGCCGGCGCCGATCTGGCGGGGGTCAGCCGCTTCCAATACCCGCCCAACGTGCGCCCGATCCGGGTGATGTGCTCGGGGACGGTATCGCCCCACCACGTCATCCGCGCCTTCCAGAAGGGCGCCGACGGCGTGCTGGTGGCCGGCTGCCACATCGGCGACTGCCACTACATCAAGGGCAACTACATGACCCTCAAGCGCATGCGCTTCGTCGAGGGGCTGATCGCCTTTTCCGGCTACCAGCCGCAGCGGCTGCGGCTGGAGTGGATTTCATCGGCCGAAGGGGTCAAATTCGCCGAGGTGATCCGGGAGTTCACCGAAGAGATCCGGGCGCTGGGCCCGGCCCCCGGCTGGGCGGCGGTGCCCCTGGCGATGGGCGCCTGAGGGGCGGAACCAAGGGTGTCATTTTTGATGAACCGCTAAAACGTCACACCACGAAGAGTGAATATCAGGATAGACCCATGAATGTGATTGTCAGGAAAATTCTAGAAGAAGGCCGGGCCGAGG
>JASFIY010000454.1:0-3311 GCA_050122415.1 Desulfobacteraceae bacterium | reverse complement strand
TGACCGTCCCGTTCAGGGTCAAGCGCCGGGAGCTGCCGAGGGGCGTTTCAGGGCACGCGGGGTTTTCGCTTTCCCGAAATGGCGCCCCTGTCCTGATTTCTCAATTACCGTTGTGAGCACGTCCTGATAGGCCCGCACCGTGGCGGCGGCTTCAAAACGGGTTTCGATCAGCCTGCGACCGGCCGCTCCGAGCGTTTGCCTGCGCAGCGGATGGTCCATCAGATCGGCGATGCCGGCTGCAAGGGCCTCAGGGGACACAACGCCCACGCAAACCAGCGCATCTTTGGCATAATCCTCCGCCGCAACCCCCTGCCGGAAGGAGACCGCCGGCTTGCCGAGCGCCATCGCTTCCAAAATGGCGTGGGGAAAGGCGTCGTCCCGGGACGGTTGCACATAGATGTCGCAGAGGTCCAGATACGGGTAGACTTCCTGCTGGTAGCCGGTGATGACGACATACGGGTCCAAACCCAATTCCCCGCGCAGGCGCAGCACACTCCTGCCGTACAGGCCTGCCAGTTGGCGCTCGGTGCCGCCGATCCAGATGAATTTCAGCGGCTGCTGATTTCGGCGTGCCTGCAAAAGCGCCGCGGCTTTGAGCCAGATGTCCGGGGCTTTGTGGTAGTTCAGCGGCCCGCAGGTCGCGATGACCAGGTCCTTTTCCGAGATCCCCAGGTCTGAGCGCTGAACCCGTTTCGCCTTCCCCAGCTGATGGTCAGGCACGGCCAGGTCCACGCCCACGCAGACCGTCGATATCCGCCCCAAGGGGATGCCGAGGCAATCATGGGCAAACTCCCGGACGTTCTTTCCCTGGCAGATGAAATGGGTTGCCCGGTCGACGAACTTCTCGATTTGAGCCGACCCGAGGCTGTTCAGGGCCGCACCGTACATGGATACGATCTGGATGGCGGGCACATCCCCTTTTGGCACGCCGTCAAAGAGCGGGATGGCCGCGTGATAGTTGTGGACGATCAAGTGGGGCCGAATCCGTCCCATCATGGCTTGCAGCCACCTTCGCCCGTGACGTTTCTCCTTCTTGGCGATCACCCGCTTCAACGCCCCGGCGAAAGACCTCTCCAGCGACGTGAGCAACAAATGCCGTTTATCCTCCCCGTAGACGTACGTCGGGGCATAGCGACGGTACTCGGGCAGCAGGTCCCCGCCGTCCCGGGCGATTACCGTCGGCGCGAAGCGCTGCTTGTCGAGGTACTTGAGGACGTAGGAGAGAACCCGCATGCTCCCCCCCAGCGAGGTGTTTTTGCTCAGAAACAGAATGCGCAGCGGGGCATGGTTTTCGCGGGAAACCGAAGCCGGCCGGCCGTTGTCAGGAAAGGTCATCATTGGGCTTGCCTTGCAGCCTCCCAAGTTGAAACGGGTTGATCCCCTCAGCCAAAAAGATCGATGGCGCGGACCCTTTTCCTTCTTCAGTTCCCTGCCCGCGGCTTGCCGGCATGCTCCAGCCAGTAATCCAGGAACAGCAGCTGCCACAGCTGTTTGGAGAGGTTTTTTTCAGGTCCGTGATTGGAAACCAGTTTGGCGATGACCGCCGGGTCGAAATACTCTTGGAGACGCGCCTTGCCGTGCACGAGCCGCTCCCCCAAGACTTCGTGCAGCGCCCCGCCGGGGGCAAACCAGCCGCTGATCGGGGTGCTGAAGCCCATCTTTGGCCGGTGGATGAAGGTCTCCGGGAAATAGCGGGAGAGGATCCGCCGCAGCAGTATTTTGCTTTGCCACTGGCCGTTTTCATCCCGGGCGAAGGTCACTTCAGTGGGCACCGAGGCCATGAACTCGACCACCCGAACGTCCACCAGGGGCGTGCGGACCTCGAGTCCGTGCATCATACTGGCAATGTCGACCTTGGTCAGAATGTCGCAGGGCAGATAGGTGCCATAATCCATGTACTGGGGCACCAATTCGGCCGGAAAAGAGGCCATGTCCGGGAAAAGGGCTTCGAACGGGTGGGGCTTGCGGTCCACGACCCGATGAAATTCGGGGCGCCAAAGTTTTCGCCGCATCTTGGGGCTCTGCGCCCGGGAAAAAGACAGCCAGTCATCCAGGCCCGGTTTTCGGAAGCGGTCGGGTCCGGCCCCGGTCAGAGGCCGAAGGCGGCCGAAAAGCCGCGCCACCACCCCCTGCCCCAGAGACTGTTCGCTGCGGCGGACCTTCAGCCACTCCATCCAGCGGTGGTAGCGCTTATAGCCCGCCAGGCCTTCGTCCCCGCCGTCGCCGGAAAGGACCATGGGAACAAAACGCCTGGCCAGCCGGCTGACATAATAGGTGGGAATGGCCGAGCTGTCTCCGAAGGGCTCGCCGTAGTGCTCAACGAGCTTGGGCAGGATGGCAAGCGCGTCCGGGCGGACGATCTCGGTGTGGTGCTCGGTTTGCCATTTGTCGGCGACCTGCTGGGCGTAAGGCAATTCATTGAAATCGTTTTCGTCGAATCCGATGCTGAAGGTTTTTACAGGCCGGTCGAGCAACTGGGACATCCAACCGACCACGGCGCTGGAATCCATGCCCCCGGAGAGAAACGCCCCGAACGGCACGTCGGCGACGAGATGGGCCCTGACCGATTCCCGCAAAACGGTTTCCAGCCGCTCGGCCCATTCATCGGGCGGACCGCCCGCCGGCTGCCGGAATTCCAGTTGCCAATAGCGCCGGGGTCCGGAGGTTTTCCCATCGAAGGATACGCACATCCAATGGGCCGGCGGCAGCTTGAAAACGCCCTTGAAAATGGTTCGCGGGGCTGGAACGTAGAGAAGCTCCAGGTAGTGATCCAACCCCTGCAGGTCGATCTGGTCCGCAACGCCTTGCACCTCCCGGAGGGCTTGAATCTCGGAGGCGAATGCGATCCGGGAGGCCGCGATCGTATAGTAGAGGGGTTTGATGCCCAGATGGTCCCGGGCAAGGAACAGTTTCCCCTGCCGACAGTCCGCCACGGCGAAGGCGAACATCCCCCGAAAACGTTCCACGCAGCGGCTCCCCCACTGCTCCCAGCCGTGGACGATCACCTCGCAATCGGAACGGGTCCTGAAATCATGGCCGTGGGATCGCAGCTCGTCGGTCAATTCACGGTAATTGTAAATTTCACCGTTGAAGACCACCGCGACTTGCCCGTCCTCGTTTGCCATGGGCTGTGCGCCGCTTTCGATATCGATGATCGACAAGCGCCGGTGGCCCAGAGCCAGGCCTTCGCGGCAAATGCTGCCCGTGCCGTCGGGCCCGCGGTGGGCCAGACGGGCCGTCATTTTACCAATGACCTCGGTGTTGTCGGCGGCGCCGTCCAACGACAGAATACCGGCAATACCGCACATATC
>JASFIY010000453.1:0-3315 GCA_050122415.1 Desulfobacteraceae bacterium | reverse complement strand
CAGCCCGGCGGCCAATTACGCCTTCGATGTCACCCCGGCGCGCCTGGTGACCGGCTTTATCACCGAGCGCGGCGTCTGCCCGGCGACCGAGGCCGATATCCGCGGCCTCTTTCCCGAAAAGGGCCCGCCGGAGTGAATCTCGCTTGACTTTTCGACCCCGGGATTCTTAAATCGCCCCATGCTGACCGAACTGGACAAAAAGATCATCGCAGCCATCCAGGGGGACCTGCCGATCACCGCCCGGCCCTACCGGGACATCGCCCGCAGCCTGGAGATCTCCGAGGACGCGCTCCTGGAGCGCCTCCAAGACCTGTGCCGAATGGGCGTCATCCGCCGCTTCGGCGCCACCCTGCGCCACCAGAAATCCGGGTTCGAAGCCAACGCCATGGTGGCCTGGCAGGTGGCGGAGGAGCGGATCGAGGCGGTGGGCGACCTCATGGCGGGCTTCGGCGAGGTCTCCCACTGCTACCGCCGCAACCCCACCCCCCAGTGGCCCTACAACCTCTACACCATGATCCATGCCCGGGACGAGGCCGCCTGCCGCGATGCCGCGCGCCGGATGTCGACCGCAGCCGGCGTGGCGGCGTACACCCTGCTTTTCAGCCGGCGCGAGCTGAAAAAAACCTCCATGGCCTATTTTCCCGCGCTGGACGAAGACGATTGACGGTTCCGCGAAAGCCCCTTTGACCCCCACGCCGCCCCACATTCTGCTGGTCAACCCCTGGATCCACGATTTCGCCGCCTTCGATTTCTGGGCCAAACCCATGGGGCTTTTGACCCTGGCGGCGGTTTTGCGCCTGCACGGCTGCCGCGTGTCTTACATCGACTGCCTGGACCGCTTCCACCCCTGCGCCCCCCCCGCCGACCCGCTGGCCCGCAACGGCCGGGGCGCCTACCCCAAAACCCGGCTCGGCAACCCGCCGGGCCTGGAGGACATCCCGCGCCGCTATTCGCGCTACGGCATCCGGCCGGCGTGGCTGCGGCGGGACCTGGCGGCCCTGCGGCCCCCGGACCTGATTCTGGTCTCGGGCACCATGACCTACTGGTATCCCGGGGTGGCGGAAACCATCGCCGCCCTGAAGACCGCCTTTCCAAAGACCCCCGTTATTCTGGGGGGCATTTACGCGACCCTCTGCCCCCGGCACGCCGCGCGGGTCTGCGGCGCCGACCGGCTGCTGACCGGCCCCGGTGAAGACCGGGTGCTGGAGCTGGTGGCCGAATTCACCGGTTTCACCCCCGAGCGCCGCTTCGATCCGGCCCGGCTCGACTCCTACCCCTACCCGGCCTTCGACCTTCAGCGCAAGGTGCCCTATGTCTGTCTGCTCACCTCCCGCGGCTGCCCCTTCAACTGCGCCTACTGCGCCGCCCGCTACCTGCAGGGCGCCTGCCGCAGGCGCCGCCCGGCGGCGGTGGTGGCCGAGATCCGCCACTGGCACGATGCGTTCGGGGTGCGCGACTTCGTGTTTTACGACGACGCCCTGTTAAACAGGAGCGCCGACCATTTCCGGCCGATCATGGAAGGGGTGCTCCGGTCCGGGTTGACGGTGCGTTTTCACACCCCCAACGCGGTCCATATCCGAGCAATCGACGACCCCACCGCCGAGCTGATGGTGCGGGCGGGTTTTGAAACCCTGCGCCTGGGGCTGGAGACCACCGCCTTTGAGGCGCGCGCCGCCATGGACCGCAAGGTGACGGCCGACGAGTTCCAGCGGGCCGTCGGGTGCCTGAAACGGGCGGGATTCGACCCCCGCCGGATAGGCGCCTACCTCCTGGCCGGGCTGCCCGGGCAGCCGCTGGCAGCCGTTGTGCGATCCATCGAGGCGGTCAAGGCCGCCGGCATCACGCCGGTACTGGCCTATTACAGCCCGATTCCCCAGACCGCCATGTGGCCGGCCGCGGTGGCCTCCTCGCGTTATGACCTGGCCGCCGACCCGATCTTCACCAACAACGCCATCCTGCCCTGTCAGAAAGCGCCCTTCAGCTGGGAGCGGTTGTCCTATTTGAAAAATCTCGCCGCGGCCTGAGCGGCGACCTTCGGCGCCCTGCCGCACCAAAAAAAGCCCGCCTTTCCGCAAAACGGAAAGGCGGGCTTTGGCAGCGCTGCGCCCCGCAAACCGGGGGCCTAGCGCTTGAGCAATGCCAGCGTTCTTTGGACGATATTATCGGCGCTGAAGCCGAATTTTTGCAGCACGGTGGCCCCCGGCGCCGACGCCCCGAAAGAGGTCATCCCGATCACCGCGCCGCTGCAGCCGGCATAACGCTCCCAACCCATGGGAACCCCGGCTTCGACCGCCACCCGCGCCGCCGCCGCCGGGGGCAGGACGCTTTCCCGGTAAGCCGCGTCCTGGCGCTCGAAGAGCTCCCAGCTGGGCAGGTTGACCACGCGTGCGGCCACCCCCAGCTCGGCGAGCTTCTTTTGGGCCTCCAGGGTGATGTGCACCTCGGCCCCGGTGGCGATCAGGATCACATCCGGCGCCTGCCCGCCGTCCACCAACACGTACCCCCCGCGGGACAGCCCGGCCGCCGGCGGGTAGACCGCGCGGTCCAGCACCGGCAACTTCTGGCGGCTCAGGATCAGGGCCACCGGCCCCTCGGCGGCCAGGGCCTGCTGCCAGGCGGCGGCGGTCTCGTTGGCGTCCGCCGGCCGGATGACCGTCAAGCCCGGGATGACCCGCAGGCTGGCCAGGTGCTCCACCGGCTGGTGGGTGGGGCCGTCTTCACCCACGGCGATGCTGTCGTGGGTGAAGACGTAGATCACCGGCAGCTGCATCAGCGCCGCCAGGCGGATGGCGGGGCGCATGTAGTCGGCGAAGACCAGAAAGGTGCCCCCGTAAGGGCGGATGCCGCCGTGGAGGGCCATCCCGGAGAGCACCGCGGCCATGGCGTGCTCGCGCACGCCGAAGCGGATGTTGCGGCCGTGGTAGGCGGTTTTCTGAAAATCGGGGGCCCCGCTGATGAGCGTCTGGTTGGAGGGCGCCAGGTCCGCCGACCCTCCCATCAGGCCGGCAATTTGGGCCGCCAGCGCGTTGAGCACGGTCCCCGAGGCCGAGCGGGTGGCCACCGGGCCGTCGGCCGGGTCAAAAACCGGCAGAAGCGCCGGCCACCCTTCGGGCAGCACACCGCTGCAGGCCGCCTCCAGCTCACGGGCCAGGTCGGGGTGCGCGCTGCGGTAGGCCTCCAACCGCCGGCGCCATTCGGCCTCGGCGGCCGCCCCTTGGGCCACGCTCTCGCGCATGGCCGCCAGGGCCGTTTCGGGAACGCAGAAATGGGCGTCTTCGGGGCAGCCCAGGTTTTTCTTGGTCAAGCAGACCTCGG
>JASFIY010000452.1:0-3318 GCA_050122415.1 Desulfobacteraceae bacterium | reverse complement strand
AGAAGGCGACCCTGCGCCGAATCCTGCGCACCAACATCAGCCTGGGCAACGTGCCCGACCCGGGCGACATCGACCCCGCGCGCTTTGTGATCCCCCCCGACGACCGGGTCTTTCGGGTGCTCTCCAAGGAAAAGGACTACGAGTCCCAGGCGATGATCTTT
Source organism: Desulfobacteraceae bacterium (assembly GCA_050122415.1). GTDB lineage: Bacteria > Desulfobacterota > Desulfobacteria > Desulfobacterales > JAABRJ01 > JAABRJ01. Next base: position 3,157 of record JASFIY010000452.1, on the reverse strand, counting down.
TTCCTGCGGGACTACTCGGGCTCCATGGCCGGGCGCGCCACCGAGCTGGTGGTCACCCAGCACGTCCTGATCTACAGCTGGCTGCTCTACCAGTACAACCGCCAGGTGCAGACCCGCTTCGTGCTGCACGACACCGAGGCCACCGAGGTGCCCGATTTCTACACCTACTACAATCTCAGGGTGGCCGGCGGCACCCAGGTGGCCGCGGCCTACCGGCTGGTGAACGAGATCGTCCAGAAGGAAAACCTGATCCCCGACTACAACATCTACATCTTTCACGGCACCGACGGCGACGACTGGGACACCGACGGCAAGACCACCGTGCCGGAGCTGAAGAAGATGCTGGCCTACGCCAACCGCGTGGGGATCACCATCGCCGAGCACGGCGCAGCCCCGGGCCGCAAGACCGAGGTGGAAAAATACCTGAAGGACTCGGGGCTGCTGATCAACCAGCGCAAGCGGCTGCGGCTGGACGTGATGCAGGCCGAGGCCGACGAGGCGCGCCTGATCGCGGGCATCAAGCAGCTGACCGCCGAGGATTAAGGGTCGCGGCGGACGGCGCGGGCCCGGCGGGGCCGGACGGTTTCAGCCGGCGAGGGAAACCCCATGGAACTGATCGACCAGCACACCAAGAAGATCATGGAGGGCTGCAAGGCGCGCGCCCGGGAGGCCGGGCTGCGCTTCGAGGACGAGTCCCTGGAGTACATCGTCACCAACCGCGACCTGCTGGAGCTCTCCCCCAAGGTGATGATCCCGACCCTCTATGACTACTGGGTCCACGACGTGGAGGTGCTGCGCGAAAAGGGAAAGTACGAGCTCTACCCCGGCAACCCCTATGAAACCGTGATCAACACCCGCCCGGCGATTTCGTTTTACAACGACAACAACCCCGACTGGCTGAACGTCATGATCTTCTACCACGTCCTGGGGCACATCGACTTCTTCCAGAACAACCTCTTCTTCCGCCACACCTGGGACCTGGACTTCGCCGGCCAGGCCCTTTCGGACAAGCGCCTGATCGCCCAGCTGCGTTCGGAAAAAGGCCGCTGGGTGGACTACGTGATCGAGTTCACGCGCAGCATCGACAACCTGGTGGCCTTCCACGCCGAACTCTCCCGGCTGCACCGCCCGGAGGCCAGCAAAACCTCGACGCCGCTGGATTTTTACTTCGATGTCTTCCTCCAGACCCACAAGAAGGCCTCCGTCACCGACTACATCAAGGAGATCGAGCGCTACAACGCCTGCATGCGCAGCGACGGCGACCTGGGGGAGCAGACCTTTTTCGCCGAGATCCACCTCAAGCACCCCGAGTTCGAGAGCCTCTACCGCAAGCAGCGGGAGCAGCGGCAGCCCGAGTCCGGCGACCTGATCCAGTTTCTGAGCACCCACTCGGAGTTTCTCAACCGGGCGGAAAACCGCTGGATGAAAACCGTGATGGAGGTGGTGCGCAAAACCTCGCTCTTCTTTCAGCCCCAGATCCGGACCAAGGTCATGAACGAAGGCTGGGCGAGCTACTGGCACGAAACCCTTTTTTTCCAGGACGAGCGCATCCGCGGCCACGAGGTGGAATTCGCGCGGGTCAACGCGACGGTCACGGCCATGCCCCGGGTGGGGCTCAACCCATATGCCCTGGGCATGCGCCTTTTCTACGCCATCGAGAAGATGGCCGACCAGGGGCACTACTCCATCGCCTACCGGCGCCTGCGGGACGCCCGGCAGCGGCGGAGCTACGACAGCGGCCAGGGCAGCGGGCGGGACTTCCTTTTCCAGGTGCGTGAAAACTTCTGCGACTTCACTTTCATCCACACCTTCGTGGACCAGGATTTCGTAGATCAGCACAAGCTCTTTGTGGCCGCCAAACGCCTCAACCAGGAGCGCCGCGTCTGGGAGTACTACATCAAAAGCCGTTCGGCCGAGGACTACCGCCGGATGCTGGAGGACGCGATCTACCACCCGCCGCGAATCACGGTGACGGCCCCCGGGGGAAAGGACAACGTCCTGCGCCTGGTGCACCGCTTCGAGGGCAAGCCCCTGGTGCGCGACTTCGTCGCCGGCACCCTGATGGGCATCGAATACCTCTGGGGGGCGCCGGTGACGCTGGAGACCCACGAACTGGTGGCCAAATCCGATGACAGCGCACCCTCCAGCCCGGCACACCCGTTTTTGACGGGCTATCCCGGCGTGCAGCGCGATGAGGACCGCAGAGCCGGGGCCGAATGGCAGAAAGTGCGCTACACCATGAAAGAGCGCAAGCTCAGCCGGGAGGTGCTGACCACCCCTGACGCCGCCAGCGCCGACCGAGCGGCCGCGCCCTGACCCGCCGCCCCGCGGGCCCCTCGAGGTTTACCGATGGAAAACATCCAAAACGCACTGCAATACCTCAACCACAGCATCGGCCAGTCCAACCAGCACGAGACCATTTCCTTTCAGGCCTTCCTGCAGGAGCTGACCGCCCGCCCCGCGCGGGTGATCCGCAACGTTTTCCAGGTCTTCCACGACATGATCAAGACCTATGTCGGGGAGGGCATCGACGAGTACCCCAACGACCCGGAGTCCATCCACTACGTCTACTACGACTGCAAACGCCTGTTCGTGGAGGGCGCCGACCAGCCCTTTTTCGCCGACCGGCTCTTTTCCAACCGCCTGATCAGCCTGGTGGAAGCCCTCAAACGGGGCGCCCAGCAGAACAAGGTCTATATTTTCGAGGGGCCGCCGGGCTCCGGTAAGAGCACCTTCCTCAACAACCTGCTGCGCAAGTTCGAGGAGTACACCAACACCGAGGAGGGCAAGCGCTACGAGGCCGTCTGGCGCCTCAACCGGCGGGTACTGGGGGAGCTGCCCGATCAGGAGGCGATGCCCCTCTACGAGAAGCTGGCCAAGCTGCTCAGCCAGGATTTTCAAGGCGCCCCCGACATCCTGGCGGAAACCCGGGAGCTGGCGCCGCGGGAAGGCTTCGTCGAAATCCTCTGCCCCAGCCACGACAACCCCATTCTGATGATCCCCAAGGCCTGCCGCCGGGCGTTTTTCGAAAACCTGCTGCAGGGCGATCCCTTCAAGGAGAAGCTCCTCAACGACAAGGAGTACGACTGGGTATTCCGGGACACCCCCTGCACCATCTGCAGCTCCCTCTACGAGGCCCTGCAGTCCCGCCTCAAGA
>JASFIY010000451.1:0-3323 GCA_050122415.1 Desulfobacteraceae bacterium | reverse complement strand
CGCCCGGGGAGCGCGAGCGGCTGGGCGCCCTGACCGTCGGTGAGATCATGACCCGCAAGCTGACCACCGTTTCCCCCGCCGACACCATCCAGGACGCCCTCCTGATCGTCCAGCAGCACAAGGTGGGGGCGCTGCCGGTGGTGGACCAGAACAATCGCCTGGTGGGCATCATATCCGTGCGCGACCTGTTGCGGGCCTTCATCAACGTGCTGGGCATCGGGGAGCCCGGCACCCTGGTGGGCATCCTGGCCGAAGAGAAGGTCGGGCAGCTCAAGCGCATCGTGGACGCCATCACCGAGGAGAACATCTCCATCGGCAGCGTGCTCGTGGCCCGCTACTGGGAGGAGGACAAGCGCGCGGTCTTCCCCTATCTGCTGACCAACAACGTCGCCAAGATCAAAAAGAAGCTGGCCTCCCTGGGATTTACCCTGCTGGATCCCATGGATTGGTGCATCGACCGGCTGCCGCCGAGATGACCCCTGGGGCATCTTTTCCCCCGGCCGCAGGCTTGGCGAACCCCTACGACGAACTGTTCATCTACTACCTCGAGGGGTGTCTGCGACCGGAAAACGAGGTCTTCGGCGAGGCCTTCATCGGCAACTGGGAAGAGGAGGGCTTCTCGTTTCTCTTCTTCTCCCGCCCGGCCGACGATGCCGTCGCCCGTCTGCTGCGGCGCCAGCCCGGACTGACCCTGATCGACAGCTACCGGATGGCCTATGCCGACTGGCAAGGCGGGCACGAGATCGCCCTTGAGACCGAGCATTTGCAGGTCCATCCCCCCTGGCAGGCGCCCCCTGCCGGCGGCCGCCGCGGGATCGTGCTCGACCCCGGGGTGGTCTTTGGAACCGGCACCCACCCCACCACCCGGGACTGTCTGCATGCCCTGGAAAGGCTTTACTCCCGGGAGGCGCCCGCCGATGTCCTGGATTTGGGCACCGGCACCGGGTTGTTGGCCCTGGCCGCCGCCCGCTTGGGCGCCCGGCGGACCCTGGCCGTGGACCTCAACCCGCTCTGCACCCGGACGGCGGCCGCCAACGTGCGCCGCAACAACCTGCAAAAGCGCGTCCTGGTGGCGCGCGGGCGCGCCGAGGCGTTCGTCGACCTGCCGGCCGACCTGGTGGTCGCCAACATCCATTTCGACGTGATGCGGCGGCTGCTTTGCTCTCCAGGCTTTTACCGCAAACGCTGGTTTGTGTTGTCGGGGCTGTTGCGCAGCGAGGCCCGCTGGGTGCTGGCGCAGCTGGCCGCCAGACCGGTGGCGATCATCGAAGAGTGGCATCACGAAGGGGTCTGGTCGACCTTTTGCGGCCGGGTTCTCTGAGGGCCGGCATCAGCCCGCACCGCTTCCGCACCTGTAGGGGACACCATGCGCATCACCTGTTGGGGATCCCGGGGGTCGATTCCCGTTTCGGGCCCCGATTTCAACCGCTACGGCGGCGACACCACCTGCCTGGAGATCCGCAGCGCGGACGACGACATCCTGATCGTCGACGCCGGCACGGGAATCCGCGCCCTGGGCAACACCCTTTTCAGCCAAGACCGTCGGCGCTTCAACTTTCTCTTCACCCACGCGCACTGGGATCACCTCATGGGGTTTCCCTTTTTCAAACCGCTTTACCGCGACAACGTGGAACTGCAGATGTTCAAGTGCCCGTTTCCCGACCGCTACGTCACCCAGATGATCTCCAGCGTCATGGCGCCGCCCCATTTCCCCCTGCGCTTCTCCGATCTGAAGGCCCAGATCACCTACCTGGACGCCTGTCCGGGGCGGTTTGCGGCCGGTTCGCTGGCGATCACCCCGATCGCCCTCAACCACCCCAACGGCGGTTTCGGCTACAAGTTCTCCGAAAACGGCCGATCGTTTGTCTTTCTGACCGACAATGAACTCAAGGTCAAGCACCCCAAGGGGTTGCCCTACAGCGCCTATCTGGATTTCGTGCGGGATGCCGATCTGCTTCTCCACGATGCCGAGTACACGCCGGCGGAGCATCTGCAGAAGATGGAGTGGGGCCATTCGGCCTACACCGATGCGCTGGAGCTGGCGCTGCAGGCCGGCGTGCGGCGCCTGGGGCTGTTTCATCACAATCAGGAGCGCACCGATGCGCAAATCGATGCAATCGTCGCCGACTGCCGGCAGCGGATCGCCGCCGCCGGGAAAACGCTGGCGTGTTTCGCCGTCCCCGTCGGGATGAGATTTGACCTCTGAACCGAAACGAGGTGGGCTATGCAGGAGTTGATTCAACGCGCGGCTGTCGACATGAAGCGCGCGCGGCGGGTGACCGCGCTGACCGGCGCCGGCGTATCGGTGGAAAGCGGGATCCCCCCCTTTCGCGGTCCGGGAGGGGTCTGGGAGAAGATCGACCCCATGGAGTATGCCACCATCGAGGCCTTCATGGCCGACCCGGCCAAGGTCTGGGAGGTGCTGCTGCGCGAGATGAAGCGCGTCATCGATGCGGCCCTGCCCAACGACGCCCACCGTGCGCTGGTGCGGCTGGAGGAATTGGGGCTGCTGCGGACGGTCATCACCCAGAACGTCGACGGCCTGCACCAGAAAGCCGGCAGCCGCGATGTGGTCGAATTCCACGGCAGCTTCGCCCGCCACCGCTGCCTGGCCTGCGGCGAACGCAAAACCACCGCCGAGATCTGTCTGGAGCGGATGCCGCCGCGGTGTTTGTGCGGGGGTATTTTCCGGCCGGAATGCGTCTTCTTCGGCGAGGACATCCCCGCCGAGATGCTCTGGCGTTCCCGTCAAAGCGCCCGGGAGTGCGACGTCATGCTGGTGCTCGGGACTTCGGCCAGCGTGCACCCGGCGGCCTACGTGCCGGTCTTCGCCAAGGAGGCCGGGGCCACCGTAATCGAGATCAACGCCGAACCCACCCCGCTTTCCGGGCGCATCAGCGACTACACCATTCTGGGGGCTGCCGGCGAAATCATGAACCGCATCCTGGCGCAGCTGGCCGCCTGAGCGGGCCGCCGCTGCAGCCCGAAGCCGCCACCGAAAGACCGCCACCATGACCGCTGCCGTCGATGCCACCGAAGCCGGCACCCCCCGGCGCTGGGTCCAGCAGGTGACCCTGGCCCCTCCCAGCCTCAAGGACAATACCGCCGATGCCGACCGCCTGGCGGCCGCCTTGAAAGGGTGGATGGGGGTTTCGCGCCTGGAAATCGGCCTGCCCCTGTTGCGGACGCTTCCCCATCAGCTGCGGCGCTGGGGCTATCGGGCGCGCTGCCTGCTCTTTCAGGACGGCCTCGTCGGGCAGCTGGTGGCGGTCACGGCGCCGGAGGACCCTGCACCCCTGGCAGGGCTGGCGGTGGACCTGGGC
>JASFIY010000450.1:0-3324 GCA_050122415.1 Desulfobacteraceae bacterium | reverse complement strand
CTCTCTGGGCAGCGCTTCGGCGCTGGCCCTGGCCGCTCGTCACGGGGACGCCGTCGCCGGCCTGATCGTCGAAAGCGGGTTCGCCTACGCCGGACCGCTGCTGCGTCTGCTGGGGGTCGACACCGGCCGAATCGGCGCCCAAACCCTGCGGGTTTTTGACAATATCGACATGATGCGGGCCGTCCGGCGCCCAACCCTGATCATCCACGCCGAGCGCGACCACATCATCCCCTTCAGCGACGCCCGGGCCCTCTTCGAGGCCTCGCCGGCGGCCGACAAAACCCTTCTGCCCATCCCGGAAGCCAACCACAACGACATTTTCTTCCACGGCCTGGAGGCTTACCTGCAGGCGGTCAAGGGGTTGGTGGACCGGGTTTTGGGCTGAGGGCCGGCGGGGTCAAAGGGGCGCGTCAAAGGGCCGGGCGTAGCCCGTCAGCTCCACGAACCCGCGGCCGGCGGCGGATTTCCGGCCGACCCGGCCGGCGGCGTCGACACTGCCTTCCCAGTAGGTTACCCCCGTGGTTTCGGGGGTTTCGAGCTCCTGGGCGGCCATGCTGGGGGTGACCGTCAGATCGAGGTCCAGGGGCGCCACCTGCACCCGCCAGCGGGCCGGGTAAAGCGCCCCGCTGGCCGGGCTCCTCCAGGTGGCAAGGGGGGTGACGGCCACATCCGCCGCCAGAAGCCGCCGGGGGCTGCCGTCCGGCGCCACGTAAGTGCCGCCCGAGGACGGGCTGAAACCGCCGTCGGCCTGGCGCAGCAGATAGAGCATCAGCTCGCTGCCATCGGAGAGCTGCAGGCTGAACCAGTCCCAGCCCACCAGTCCACTGGCCAGGGGAGCGGAGCTGAATTCGTGGTCCATCCAGCTCAGGCCGCTGACCTGCCAGACCTCGCCGCCGACCTCCAGCCGGCCGGTGGTCTCCAGCCGGGTGAACGAGTAGTAGCAGCTGGCCTGCTCGGGGGAGGGCCCCTTGGGGCTGTAACCCCGGTCGCCGTGGGCGACGGGCGCCTTGGCCGGCACCAGGGTCAGGTCCAGGCGGAAATCATCGCCGGCCGCCTTCAGGCGATGGGTTCGGGGGTGGATCTCGGCCGACCAGTCCCAGAGCACCACCCGCACCCCGTCGCCCGCCCGGCTGGCGCCGGCCATGCCCAAAGCGGCGCGCGAAAGGCGATCGGCGTAGCGGAACCGCCCGGCGGCGGGATCCGACACGGCGGCATGGGCCAGGAAGAGGTGCGGGGTGCGCCAGGCCGACGCGGTTGGGACGCTTTCGCCGGGGTCCGCGGGCCGCAGCCGCGAGCGGAAGAAGGTCAGCTGATAGCCGAAGCGGCGGCCGCTGGCGCTCTCCAGGTTGCCGGTGTAGTACCACCACTCCGTGCGGTGGGCCGGGTGAGGGCCGTGATCCCGCGGAAAGATCAGGTCACAGGGCCCGCTGATGACGGGATAGGCGCCGCCATCGGCCCGCACCGGCCCCGCGCCGCCCCAAAGCCCCAGCCAAAGCGCGCCCGCCAGCGTCAGCCATCTGCACCAGGGCACCGGTTTCATCCTAAGACTCCCGCAGCAGGGCGGCCGGAGATTGCCGCAGCACCAGGCGCGCGGCGGGCAGGGCCGCCGCCAGCGCCGCCGCGAAAATCAGCGGCATCGAAAGGGCCAAGACGCCCCATTCCACGTGGTAGAAAAAGGTCCAGCCGAAGGACTGGCGGTTGATGACGAATACCAGCAGATAGGAGAGGCAGAACCCGCAGAGCAGCCCGGCCGCCTCCCCCATCAGCACCATCAGCGCCGCTTCCCAGAAGATCATGGCCCGGATCTGGCCCGGGCTGCCCCCGACGGCCAGCAGGGTGTTGAGCTGCCGGGAGCGCTCCAGCACCAGCAGGGTCAGGGTGGTGGCGATTCCCAAAGCCGCCACGACCAGCGCGATCAGCAGCAGCAGGGTGGTGACGCCGAAGGTTTCGTCGAAGATCTCGAGAATCGTTCGGCGCAGCTCACGGCCGCTGATGATGTCCAGCGCTTGCCCGCATTCCCGCAGGATGTCCGCCTGCAGCCGGCGAACCTGGGCGTCGCCGTCGGCCTCGGGGTGGCGGAGGAAAAAGCGAATGCCCGACAGGCGGTGGTCGTCGAAGCGTTCGAAAAAATGGGGCAGGGAGTAAAAGGCCACCCCGCCCCGGGGTCGGTAATCCCGGATCACCCCCACCACCGGCACGGTCAAGACCTGGGGGCCGATGCGAACCTCGAAGGGATCGCCCACCCGGGTGGCGCTGCGGTTGGCGAGGACCTCGGAGATCACGAGGCCCCGGCCGGCGAGCAGATCGCGCCGCCCCTGGGCCGGGTCCCCCTGCAGCCAAAAAAACCCGCCGTTGGCCAGGAAGGGGGCGAAATCGATGGCCTCGAACTGGTAGGGCACCGAGCGGTGCTCGAGATAAATGCGCCGGAACCCCACCCGGTCGGCCGGCACCGCCAGGGTTTGCAGGCAGCGGGCGGTCGCCGCCGGCAGCGGGTCGCGAAAGTCGTTGATCTCGGCCATCCGGGCGGACGTGAAGATATCCCCGTTGACGGTCTGGTGCACCCACAGCTCGACGGTGGTGCGAAAACTGTTGACCATCACCACCAGCGCCGTGAAGAGCGCCACCGCCGTGATCAGGGCGCCCACCGAAATCGCCGTGCGGGTCCCGCTGTCCCGCAGATAGCGCGCCGCCAGGTGGCCGGGCTGGCCGCCCAGACGCCGCAGCAAAGGCTCCGCCAGCGCCCCCAGCCGCTGCAGCCCCCAGGGGGAGAAGAGCGAAAACCCCACAAAGAGCAGAAAGGTCGCCGCGTAGCCGAACAGCGGAAAGCCCCCCACGGCGGGAACCCGCGAAAGGGGCCAGACCAGCGCGATGGCCACCGCTCCCGCACCCATCAGCCGCCGGGCCGCGGCACCCCGCCGGGCGCCGGGCTGGCGGCCCATCCGCAGGGTTTCAGCCGGGGAGACCCGCATGGCCTCCCAGGCGGGCTGCCAGGCGGCCAGAACCGCCACCGCCACGGTCAGCAGAAAGGAGAGCGCCAGCTCCCAGAAGGGCAGCTGCAGGCCGTCCAACTGGACCCGCACAAAGAGGGTCGAAATCGTCCCGGCGATGCCGGGCAGCAGGTGGCCCAGCATCAGGGCACCGGCCGGCACCGACAGGAGCCAGCCGGCGACGCCGAAAAGCGCGCCCTCGCCCAGGAAAATCAGAAATATCAGGCCCGGCGCGGCCCCCAGGGCCCGCAGGGTCGCCAGCTCGGGACGGCGCGCGGCGGCATTCAGCGCCACCAGGCTGTAAACCAGGAACATGCCCACAAAAAGGGAGATGAAG
>JASFIY010000449.1:0-3325 GCA_050122415.1 Desulfobacteraceae bacterium | reverse complement strand
TGGCCCACGGCAACCTGAGCATTTCCATCCAGGAGGCCTTCGACGTCTCCCAGCCCGAGCCGCTGGGGCAGGGGGACACCGTGGTCACCCCGCGCACCGAGATCCAGATCAGGGAGCAGGACCAGGAGCTGATGATCGTGCCCGGGGGGTCCACCATCGGCGAGCTGGTGCGGGCCCTGAACGCCATCGGGGTGACCCCGCGCGACCTGATCAGCATCTTTCAGAGCATCAAGGCGGCCGGCGCGCTGCAGGCGGAGCTGGAAATCCTATGAGCGGCCCCATCGACCTCACCCATCTCAGCCAGAGCCTGATGGCCGATCGGCAGGCCGCGCGGGTCAAAAGCGCCGCCGCCTCGAGGGCGGCCGACGACCCCAAGCTGCGGGAGGCCTGCGCCGATTTCGAGGCCATCCTGGTCCACCGCATGCTGGAGGAAATGCGCCGCACCCTGCGCCATGACGGCCTGCTGGACGGCGGCACCGGCCGCGAGGTCTACGAGTCGCTTTATTACCAGGAAATCGCCACCCGGGTGAGCCGCGCCGGGGGGTTGGGGATCGGGGAGCGCCTCTACCGCCAGATGGCCGAACAGGCGAGAGCGGTCGAGAGCCCGTCCCGGGGTGCAGAAAACCCGGGGGCGGTCGATAAACAAGAATGAGGTCAGCCTTCGGGCGGGAGCAGGGGTATGGATCAGCTGACAGCAGAACTCCTGGGCGGGCTACGGCGCAAAATCGCCCTCTACACCGAACTGGCGGCGGTTTTCGAGCAGGAGAAGGCCTGCATCGTCTCCTCCGACGTTTCCGCCCTGTGGGCCCTGAACGCGCGCAAGCAGTCGCTGGCAGACGATCTGCACGCAAGTCGGGCGGCGCTCCTGGAAGCCCTGACGGCGGCTGGAATTGCCCACCGGCTGGACGCCGCGCGCTTTACGCTGGCCGACCTGCTGGCGGCGCTGCCGAAAGACGGCAGCCGCGCGCTGCGCCCGCTGGCGGTTCAACTGCTGAACCTGAAAGAGCGCATCGGCGCCCTGGCGGCCCACAACCGGCGGCTGATCGAGGACGGGTTGGCCATGGTGGCGGACCTCATCGGCGCCATGGTCGACGTTGACCGTGCGGACAGCGGCTACGGCCGGTGTCGGCCAGCCGGGCGCTGCGCGCAGCGCAACCTTTTCCTGCACCAGGAGGTCTGAGATGTCCGGCATCGCAATGGTCATGAATACCGCCAAGGGCGCCTTGGCGGCCCAGCAGCTGGGGCTGAACGTCGCGGGCAACAACATCGCCAACGTCAACTCCCCGGGCTACAGCCGCCAGAGCGCCCCCCAGACGCCCACCTTGCCGGTGTCCATCGCGGGTTTCCTGCTGGGCACCGGGGTCGCCGTCGAGACCATTCAGCGGGCGGCCGACCAGCTCCTGGAAAACCGCCTGATCGACGCCAAGTCCAGCCTGGCGGGTTTCGAAGAGGCCTCCCGCTTCATGAATGTCCTGGAGGGCATTTTCACCGAGAACACCGAAAACAGCCTGGGAACCCAGATGGCGGCCTTCTGGAACGCCTGGCAGGACCTTTCCAACAATCCCGCCGGCGCCGCCGAGCGCGAGGCGGTCTATGAAAAGGGGCTCCAGGTGGCCGATCTCTTCAACACCCTGAGCGCCCAGCTCGCCGGGATGGAGGCCGACCTGGCCGCCAAAATGCTGCCGGCGGTGGACCGCATCAACGCCATCAGCGCCAACATCGCGGCCCTCAACAACCAGATCATCGGCCTGGAGGTCAACCAGGTCGCCAACAGCCTGCGCGACGAGCGCAACGCCCTGCTGACCGAGCTCTCCCAGCTGATCGACACCCGTTCCTTCGAGCAGCCCGACGGCTCCCTGACGGTCACCGTGGCCAAGGGGTTTCCCCTGGTCAGCGGGGCGGACAGCTACCCGCTGAAACTCCAGGAAGGGCAGGTCCACTGGCTGAATTCCAGCGGCGCCGCGGTGGACATCTCCGACAAGATCGGCGCTGGGCAGCTCCACGGCTGGCTGGAGATTCAGGACGAGGTGCTGCCCAAATACCAGACGGAGCTGGACGGCCTGGCCGAGGCCTTCGCCTGGGCGGTCAACCAGGTGCACAGCCAGGGCGTGGGGCTGGAATATTTCAGCGGGACGGTCAGCGGCGCCTACGCCACCGACCCCAGCGGGCTCCTGACGACCCTGCCCATGGGCGGCAGAATCGACACCTCCAAGGATTTCAAGATGTGGATCCAGGACAACCGCACCAGCCCGCCGGGCTACGACGCCGTGGTGATCGACCTGGACGCCAAACCGCCTTCGGCCTCCCCGCTGACCGTCGCGCCCAGCGGGGCCGCCAACAGCGTCCTGGACACCTATACCTTCAAGATCTCCCCGCCGGGGGCGGTCATCGGGGCCGATCCCGTGGAAATCACCTGGGCCAGCAGCGCGGCCGAGGAGACCATCGCCCTGGCGCCCGGGGCGCTGCCGCTTACCATCGCGGTGGACGGCATGCAGGTGGAATTTTCCGCCGCCACCGGGGCGCTCGACGAATTCACGATCTCCACCGACGCCCAGGGGGTCCCCACCGCCAGCCTGCCGTCGGACAGCGACTACTGGAGCCTGGACGATTTCGCCGCGGCCTTCAACGCCGCGGTCGGCGCCCGGTTCGGCGGCCCGGTGGTGGCGGCCTCGGTGGCCGACAACCGCCTGGTGTTCAGCGCCCAATCCGGCGATTACCGCTTCGCCTTCGGCGACGACGGCTTCGACGACTCCGGCCTGGCCGCCGCCCTGGGCTTCAACACCTTCTTTGCGGGCCAGGACGCCGCCGGGATCTCGGTCAACGGCCTTCTGGCCGACAAGTCCTTGATCGCCGCCGCCCGGGTCGAGGCCGCCAGCGGCGAGATCAGCGCCGGCGACAACCGCAACGCCCTGGCCCTGGCGGACGTGCAACACGACACCTACGGGATCGCCCAGTGGACCTTCGCCCGCGGCCGCGCCGCGACCTCCACGGCCTTCACCTCCACCCTGGAGGGTTTCCACGGCCGGATGGTGGGCTCCATGGGGCTGCAGGCGCTGCGCTTTTACCAGTCCCAGGAGTCCGCCGGGCTGATGGTCAACTCCCTGCAGCAGCAGCGCGACAGCGTGTCGGCGGTGTCCCTGGACGAGGAGATGATCAACCTGATCAAGTACCAGCAGGCGTACACGGCGGCCTCCAAGCTGCTCAGCGTTTCGGACGAGATGTTGATCGCCCTGATCAATTCGCGCTAAGGTCCGATGTTTAAAGGCGGCGGCCTGCGGGCCGCAGCATCAAAAGGGGGAACCTTCCAATGCGTGTTCCGTTGGTC
>JASFIY010000448.1:0-3327 GCA_050122415.1 Desulfobacteraceae bacterium | reverse complement strand
CCGAAAATCTGAATCACTATGTCGAGGAAGATTTTCAGGAAGCAGAGAAGAAGTTCGTAAAATACTGCATTGTTCACGGATGCCGGTAAGATTCGATCACGTCACCAACAAAAGTCCTGCGGCGCCTCGGTCGGTCGGTTTGAATTCGATTAATTCGGGAAATTCTCTTGAAATGAGGCCGGACGCCATCTTTAGCTTTACAGTTATGCTTCGTCGTTTGAACCTGAAATACCACCCAACACAACAATCCATTAAACCAACGAGGTGATCAAAATGACTGCTTTTCAAGGGAAGGAACAATTACTGGGCCATAATCCGTTGACGGCGTATCTTGTCGACGCCGGTCAGCGGACGGTACTGTTCTGGGACACGATCCGCCAGCGCGGAAATCAATACCTGGAACACATGGCGCGCGAGACCCCGCACGTGCTGCAATTCGACTACGATCTGATCGTCGACGGGCGAAGCCTGCCCGAGCCGGTCAACTACGGTCTCGCAAAGATCCACCCCCCCAAGGGCGTGAAGATCGACGACAGTAAGCGTCCGTTTGTGGTCGTCGATCCCCGCGCGGGCCATGGCCCCGGTATCGGCGGCTTCAAAGCGGAAAGCGAAATCGGCATGGCCATGGCTGCCGGCCACCCCTGCTATTTCATCGGGTTTTCTCCGAAACCCCAGCCGGGCCAGACCATTGAAGCGGTGATGCGCGCCCAAGGCGCCTTTTTGAAGCGCGTCAATGAACTGCACCCCAATGCCGACGGGAAGCCCGTCATCATCGGCAATTGCCAGGCCGGTTGGGCCGTTATGATGCTCGCGGCAACCTGCCCGGATCTGTGCGGCCCGATTATTGTGGCAGGGGCGCCACTTTCCTACTGGGCCGGCGTGCGCGGCCAAAACCCCATGCGTTACACCGGCGGTATGCTCGCCGGCAGCTGGATGACGGCCATGATGAGCGATTTGGGAAACGGCATCTTAGACGGTGCCTGGCTGGTGAACAATTTCGAGAACCTCAACCCGGGCAATACCCTATGGTCGAAGCAATACAACCTCTACGCCAAAATCGACACCGAAGCACCGCGCTATCTGGGATTCGAACGCTGGTGGGGCGGTCACGTCCTCTTGAGTGGCAGCGAAATCCAGTATATCGTCGACAACCTTTTTTTGGGCAATAAACTGAGCACCGCCGAGCTCGTCACTTCCGATGAAATACGCGTGGATCTGAGAAAAATCCGCTCCCCCATCGTTTGCTTCTGTTCCAAGGGTGACAACATCACCCCTCCGCAACAGGCGCTGGGCTGGATCCTCGACCTCTACGACAGCATCGAGGATATTCGCGCCTCGGGTCAAACCATTATCTATGCCGTCCACGAGCATGTCGGCCATTTGGGCATCTTCGTGTCCGGGGGCGTTGCCAAAAAAGAGCACAGCGAGTTCGCCAGCAATATCGACTTCATCGACTGCATGCCCCCCGGTCTCTACGAGGCCGTCATCGAAAAGACCAACCAAGAGACGGCTCATGCGGAACTGGTGACCGGCGAATACGTTTCGCGCTTCGAACGGCGCACCTTGGATGACATTCGTGCCCTAGGCGGTAATACCCTCGATGAAGAGCGTTGTTTTGCCGCGGTGGCGCGGCTTTCGGAGATCACCCTCGGTGTCTACCGCACCGGTGCTCAACCGCTCGTGCGCGCCATGACCAGCGAGCCGATGGCCGAGTGGACGCGCCGCATGCATCCGCTGCGCCTGGGATATGAAATCTTCTCCGATCGCAATCCGGTGATGAGACCGCTGTCCTCGGCGGCTCAATGGGTGAAGGAGAATCGGGAACCGGTCGAGCCGGACAACCTTTTCTGGCACTGGCAGACGGCCTATTCCGACTGGGTCGCCCATAGCCTGGATATCTATCGCGATTTGCGGGACATGCTGACCGAGCAGCTGTTCTTCGGCATATACGTCCAGCCCTGGCTTCAGGCATTGCTGGGCCTCAGGGCATCCGACGATCCGCCGCGAAGAAACCCCGGCCAGGAGCCGGACCACCTGGCCCTGATCGCGCGCCAAAAGGAAGACCTGCTGGCCAAGATCGACCAGGGCGGGCCGCGCGAGGCGGTTCTGCGGGGCTTGATTTACGTCCGCCTGCCGGAGGCCAAAGCCGACGAGCGCGGATTCGAGATGATCCGCCGCATCCGCGCCGAACACCATGAAAACAGCCCGCTGTCCGAATTCAAGGAGGCCTTTCGTGAACAGTTCTTCATGCTTCTGTTGAACGACCGGCAGGCCGTTGCGGCGATTCCCAGCCTGCTCGAAGGCCATCAGGACCAGGGGCCCAAATTGTTCGATATGATCAAAAAAATCGCCACCGCCGGCGATCCGTTGGGCAAGGAGGCGGAGAAGCGCCTGAAGGAAATCGAGGAGCTGTTCATTCCCAAGAAAACCGGTACGTCCAAGAAGGCGGACGCCAAGATTCAGGCTGTGGCCGGTTGAACCAACACCCCGCAAGACGCAAAGGTGCGCGGTATTGAGGAAAGCACGATAAGGAGGCAGCAATGGATGATGTGGTCATCGTCAGTGGCTCGAAAGCGGCGGTCGACTCCTTCGGGGGTGCGTTAAATGGCTCACCGGTAGTTGAGTTGGGCGCCTTGCCATGTGCATCGGCGGTGATATGGGAATGGCGATGATCGTGGAAAGGGTGTAATCCGCCAACTGAACCGCCTGCGGGGTCTTGGCCGGACCCTGAAAGACTGGTGCGGTCAACGCTCGAGGTGAAATTTGGATTCAGATCCCCTCCATTTCTTGTCAGATTTCAAAAAGTGATGTCAACGACCACCATCCCCGGTCCGATCGGCGCGATTTGGACCAGAAAACAGACGCTGCGGGTCTGCGCGGTCAATGGGGAAATACAACCGAGAACTTGACTGAAATGAAACGGAAAAAATTACAGGAGGGAAAAATGGCGCACAGATTTGAAAAGCAAGGGGGAGGTCGTTGGACACCATGGGTGAATGCAATCGGCCGCTTCGCGGCCTTTCTTAGCGTGGCGCTTTTTCTTAACATTTTGCTGGGCGCCTGTCCACTCGCGGCGGCCGAAAAAGCTGAGAAATCCGTCACCGAACAGATCCTGGATATTCTCAAGGAAGAGGGTAAAATCTCGGAGGAGAAATATCAGGAATTGACCGCCAAGGCCCAGGAGGAGAAAGGCAAGGATAACGACTTCAATGTTTATTGGAAAGAGGGCCTGCGCTTTGAGAGCAATGATGGTCAATTCAAGGCGCAGATCGGCGGAAGGATCCAGCTCGACTGGGCGAATATCGATGCCGACAACCCGATGGGGCG
>JASFIY010000447.1:0-3327 GCA_050122415.1 Desulfobacteraceae bacterium | reverse complement strand
CACTTCCTGGGTGACCAGGGTGGAGGTCAGGGCGCGTCCGCCCAGCCCGGCGTAGGCGCCCACCGGCTCGGCCTTGGCGCTGGGACCGGACGCCCCGCCCATCTGTATTCTCAGTATCTGATCCATGCTGTGCCTCCTTTGGGTCTGTGGGTGCGATAGTTGGCCGGCGCCCGTCCAAGGAACGGTTTTCCCTGCGGGCTTCGGCGGTTGCGAGGGGGAAAGGCCGCGCCAGATCCCTGAATTCGGAGGGAAACGGCTTTCCATCGCCACCCGCCGCGCTTGACCCGGGGCGGCGCCGGCGGACTTATAAGGTGAGGTCGAAAAGGATACCTGTCAAAACAATGAAGGAGGGAAAAGACTTTGTCAATATGTCAAAAATGAAATAACCGATTGGATTCAGAACAAAATTCCCCTGCCAACCGGTTCGGCTGTCCCCGACGGCCCGGAAGCCGGCGGGGGGAGGCGCCCGCAGCAAGTCAAGCTAGTCAAGTCCCACAACCCATCGCCGCTGCGGCTCGGGAGGCGCGCATCACACCGAAATCCCTTCTGTTTCGTGATTGACAAGAAAACATCTTTTGGGGTAGCCTGACCCAGAATATTGATGAACCGGTAAAAAGTCGAAAGCCAGACGGTTTCGAAAAAAGTTCAAGCTACGGCGTGCAAATCTCAGCGGCGTGAGGCGTACTGATGTACGCCGCAGCGACTTCGAGATGCAGCGCAACGCAGAGACTGGACTTTTTGCGGAACCGTCAATATTGGCGGGTTCACCAGCACAACCGCTGGTGCGTGAAGCTTCCGGTTGCGCCCCCCGCAATTGGAGGCCCGTGCGCCGGGCGGCCGCCGTCGCAGCCGAGCGGTTGGCCGCGGCCGGTGGAAGCGATCGTCGCCTTGGCCCTCCCGGGGTTTGACTGCGATCAGGAAAATACGATGATAATTGGATTGGATGTTGGCGGCACCCATACCGATGTCGTCCTTCTGGGCGACGAAGGGGTGGTGGCCGAAATCAAGGTTCCCACCGATGCCTCCGACCTTTTCCAGACGGTTTTGACCGGTTTGGAAACCATCACCGCCGGCATCGACCCCGCCCTGATCAGCCGCGCGGTGCTCAGCACGACCCTGACCACCAACGCCATCATCCAGGGCGACCTCGCACCCGTCGGCATGATTGTGGCCGCTGGGCCGGGGGTTGACCCCGAATTTTTTCGGATCGGAGAAAACTATCACGCCGTCAGCGGCGCCATCGATCACCGCGGCCGGGAAATCGACCCCCTGGACAGCGCGGAAATCAAGAAAATCGCCAAAAAGTTCAAGAAGAAAGGCATTCGCCACGTGGGCGTGGTCTGCAAGTTTTCCGTGCGCAACACGGATCACGAACTGCAGATCAACGAAATCCTCAGCCCATACGTGGACAAGGTCTTCATGGGGCACCAGTGTTCGGGAAACCTCAACTTTCCGCGGCGCATCGCCACCTCGTATCTCAACGCCTCGGTCTACCCGATTCACAAGAAATTTTTCGAGGCCGTCAGGCGCTCCCTGGAGAAGAAGGGACTGACCATTCCGATTCACATTCTCAAAGCCGACGGCGGCACGATGAGCTTCGAGGCCTCCATCGATTTTCCGGCCCAGACGATCCTCTCGGGTCCCGCCGCCAGCGTCATGGGCGCCATCGCCTTCGCCCCCGTCGAGCAGGAGAGCATCGTGCTGGACATCGGCGGCACCACCACCGACATGGCGGTTTTGATCAACCGCGTGCCGGTGCTGGAACCCCTGGGCATCCATCTGGGCGGCTACAAGACGCTTTTGCGCTCGCTAAAGACCCTTTCCATCGGCGTGGGGGGCGACAGCCACGTGCGCCTGGATGGGGGCAGTCTGAAAATCGGCCCCGAGCGGCTGGGTCCGGCCATGGCCCACGGCGGTCCGGCGCCCACGCCGACCGATGCCCTGATCGTGCTGGGGCTTCTCCAACGGGGCGACCCGGCCAAGGCCGCCAAAGGTTTTGAAGCCATTGCGGGGCCCCTGGGATTGTCGGTGGCGGCCGCCGCCCAGCATGTCTTCGACGAAACCTGCCGCAAAATCCTGGACGCCGTCGGGGAGATGCTCGCGCAGCTCAACAGCCAGCCGGTTTACACGGTTCACGAACTCTACGAGGGGCGCGCCATCCAGCCGGAAATCATGCTGGTCATCGGGGGACCGGCGCCGATCTTCGCCAAGCGGTTGGAGGCCCTTTCCAGCTACCGGGCGGGCGTCGTGCCGCGCTGGAAAGTGGCCAACGCCATCGGCGCCGCCCTGGCCCGCACCACCTGCGAGGTGACGCTCTTTGCCGATACCGAGCAGGGCATCGTCGCGGCCCCCGAGGAAAACTACCGCGAACGGGCCGGCCGCGATTTCTCCCAGGAGGACGCCCTGGAAACGGCCCTCATGCTGCTGCGCCAAAAAGCCCTGCGCGCCGGATCCAACGTCGATGACCTGGCCACCGAGGTCGTGGAGAATCTGCGGTTCAACATGGTGCGCGGGTTTTACACCTCGGGCCGCAACATTCGGATCAAGGTCCAGGTGAAGCCCGGCCTGATCAACGAGTACGACACGGTGGCCGGAATTCTGGCCACCGAGGATTGATGGCGGCGTAAAAGTCCCATTTTCTGCGTTGCGCCGCATCTCGAGGTCGCTGCGGCGTACCTTAAGTACGCCTCTCGCCGCTGAGATTTGCGCGTCTTAACTTGGCGCTTTTTTCGAAACCGTCTGGAATTTGACTTGCCAGTTCATCGGGGTTGAACGCGGCCTGCCGCGACTCCGGCTTTCGGAGGGGATCATGCAACGTGCCAAATACAAGACCGGGCTGGTGTTTTTCCCGGCCTTCGACTGGGCCATCAGCCCGGCCCACCCGGAGCGCGAGGAGCGCCTGCTCTACACCCAGGACCAGGTGTTCGAGGAGGGGCTCTTCGATATCGAGGGCATCGAGGAGTTCAAACCCGACCTGGTGCCCATCAAGGACGTGCAGCGGGTTCATTTCTGCGTGCCCGACGTCTGGAGCGTCATGACCGAGTCGCACTTCATCAGTGCCGGCGGCGCCAAGACCATCGGCATGGCGGTGATGGACGGCCGGGTCCAGCGCGGCTTCGCCCTGGTGCGGCCCCCGGGGCACCACGCCATGCGGGTGGTCCAGGGTGCACGCGGCTTCTGCAACATCAACATCGAAGCCATCATGGTCGAATTCCTGCGGCAGGCCTACGGCGTCGACCGGGTGGCCATCGTCGACACCGACTGCCACCACGGCGACGGCACCCAGGACATCTACTGGCACGACCCCGACACCCTTTTCATTTCCAT
>JASFIY010000446.1:0-3339 GCA_050122415.1 Desulfobacteraceae bacterium | reverse complement strand
GAACCGCTTCGAGTCGCAACCCTGAAAAAAGCCGCCGCCTGCCGGCCGGGGATCGGGGAAGCGCCGCGCAGGGCAAAAAAAACCCGCTCATCCCCTGGCGGGGAAAGCGGGCTTTGATCTGGGCACAGGGCGGCGGCCGTTTACTTGATGGTCACCACCGGGCAGTTGGCTTCCATGATCACGTAGCGCGCATTGGAGCCGAAAATCAGCTTGCCGACGTTGGAGCGACGCTTGACGCCGACGATGATTTCGTCGATCTCGTTTTCGTTGGCGAACTCGATCAGATCCTCCCCGGGACTCAGCCCACGGATCAAGAGGTGGGTTTCGCAGGGGATATTGTCCTTTTCGAAAAAGTTTTTGGCATATTCCAGGTCCCGCTCGGCCTGCTCGATCTTGGGCAGCTGGTCCTCGTTGCCCTTCTCCAGTGACGAGAGCACAAAGACCTTGGCCTCAAAGGCCTTGGCGTGCTTCTTGGCCAGAACGAGCGCGTCTTTGGCCGCGTTGGAGCCGTCATAGCCCACCAGAATTTTCATCTTAGACTCCTGTCGTCATCCGTTGGGGCCATCGCCCAAAGTGTCCGCCGCTGCCCGCCCGGCACCGGCCATGGGGCGTTGAACTTCACGCCGTCATCACCTTTTCCTCTACACCAGCTCCGGCAAATAATCAACGCTTATGCGGAACCATCAAATCTCATATTCACGCCCCCCCACAAACACCCGCTCCACGCGGATCGCCGCGATCTCATCGGCCGCAACGGCAAAGGGGTCCCGCTCCAAAACCACCAGGTCGGCCAGCTTGCCCGGTGCCAGGCTCCCCTTTTGGGCTTCTTCGAAGGCGCTCCAGGCCGCCGCGACGGTGAACATTTCCAGCGCCTCGTGGACGGTCAGGCGCTCTTCGGGGTTGGGGTGCAGGACTGCGGCCTGAACACCGGCGAGGGGGTTGTAGGGGGTCACGGGGCTGTCGGAGCCGCCGCAGACCGGAATGCCGTGCTCGCGCAGGGTCCGGTAAGGGTGCAGGCGCCGCAGCCTGGTGGCCCCCAGCAGGGGGGCGTAGCCCTGCATGCCCTGGCCGCCGATGAAGGCCGGGATAAAGGCGGGCTGCATGGCCGCCATGATGCCGGCGGCGGCCATGCGCGTAATCTGGTTGTAAGTCGGCAGCTCCAGGTGCTCGATGCGGTGGCGGTGGTCCGCACGCGGGTGGGCGCGCAGGGCCTTTTCCATCGCCGCCAGGACCTGTTCGATGGCGCGCTCGGCTTCGCAGTGGACCGCGATCTGGAGACCCTCGCGGTGGGCCTCCAGCACGAAGCGCTCCATGACCTCCTGGCTGTAGGTCAGGGCGCCGTAATTGTCGGGCTGGTCGCTGTAGGGCGCGAAAAGGGCCGCCGTGTGCGCCTCGAAGGCGCCGTCGGCGCAAATGCAGCCGCCCACCCGCGGCAGCCCCAGCCGGCGGACTTCCTCAAGATCCATGTTTTGGTTGTAACACACGACGCGCACCGGCAGCCGCTCCCGGTTTGCCAGGATGATCCGGGTCTCCCCGGGACCGAGATGGCCGCCGTCGAGGGCATGCAGGGTGGTGATACCTTTTTCAAGGGCCTTACGGCCGGCCGCCTGCATGGCCGCCACTTTGGCGGCCTCGGGGATCAGCCGGGCCATGACCGGATGCACATGGGTCAGGATCCCCGGATCCCGCACAACACCGGTGGGCCGCCCGCCCTCACGGTCGACACCTGCCAGGTTCGCGGGGAGCTGCAGCAGCTCCAGGCCGCGGGTGTTGAAGGCGCAGATGTGGGCGGTGGCGTGCAATACGAAAACCGGCCGATGGTCGCACGCGCGGTCCAGCTCCTCCCGGGTGGGCATCCGTTTTTCGCGCAGGCGCCGTTCGTTGAGGCAACCCGCCCGCACCCAGGCCCCGGGCGGCGCCCCCCGGCTGCCGACGGCCACCCGTTCCAGGACCTCGTCCAGGCAGGCGACCGCGTCCAGCGCGATGGCGGTTGCCAGCAGGCCGGTCAGCATCAGGTGCTGATGGGTGTCGATAAAGCCCGGCAGAACCGTCCGGCCGTGAAGATCCAGCACCGGCCAGCCCTGCCGGATGAGATCCGCCGCGCCGTCCCGGGGGCCGACGCGCAGCAGGCGCCCGTCTTCGATGACGAGCGCCTGGGCGCGGTCCCCCTCGGCCGTCATGGTGATGATATTGGCCGCGGTGAGGATCAGTCGCTGGGCCATGCACGGCTCCTTGGGGTGCTGAGGATCGATGCCCCGTGGCAGGCGGGCGGCCGGGTTTCAGGCGGACCCGGCGCCGCGGTTGAGTTGAAAACAAACCATGCCGATGGTCCAGCGCATCAGGCCGGATGCCGCAAGGAAGGGCTCCCCGAAAAGCGCCGCCGATTCTTCGGGCGCTAATCGGGCGCGGGCTGAAAGCAGCCCATCCCCCTTTGCCCGGCATCGTCCTGATAGACGTTTAAAAGACAGCCCCCCGTGGCCTCCGGCACATGGATCACCTTCACCACCCCTTCGTATTGGGCCAATTCCGGGGCCAATGTTTTGAGCCGGTTGGGCGCCTCGTGCAGGAGGGTTTCATTGAAGAGCGTTGCGCTCTGATCCGGAAAAATGGCCACCGAGAGGATGCCGGCCTCCACCAGGTCGTTGAAAAAGTGGGTGCCGTAAGACACCTCGGGGGTGCTGCCGTTTCCCGCGAAGGCGACCTCGCCCAAGACTCGGGTGTGGTTGATGTCGCCGTAGCCCACCCGCACCCCGAGGTTGATGTCGTTGCTGCCCCAGCGGCCCGGTCCGAAAAGGGCGTAGCGGGTGTTCTGAAACAGGCGGTTGAGACGGCTGACGACCCGCCCGATGGCGAGTTTTTCCTGGGTGCTGCTCAGGCGGTCGTAGGCCTTGGGGTCGACATAGACGATGTATTCGATATGGGCCGCCACACCGCTGTACATGACCCGCTCGTTGGTGAAGAGCACCTCTTGGAGGTCCAGGTCCTGGGGCAAAACCACCGCCCCCACCTCCTTGTGCAGCGCCAGCGAGCGGCACTGGACGACGTAAAGCAGGCCCTCGTCCCAGACGAACTCGACGTCCACCGGCCGGCCGTAGGCCTCCTGCAGGGTCCGCAGGACCTTGCGCATCAGGGGGCAGAAGTCGGTTTTGCCCAGGAGGTTGTCGAAGGTCAGGCAGGCCTGTTCCGGGGGAATCGGCTGGCCCTTGAACATCGGTGCCGCCATGTGACCCTCCTGGTTCAGGGAAACGGCGAAATACAGCTCCGGGTGGGTGATCTCGCGGGCCAGCTGCGGAAAGGGGACCGATTCCAGGCGGCCGGTTTCGAGGTTGAGGACATCCA
>JASFIY010000445.1:0-3344 GCA_050122415.1 Desulfobacteraceae bacterium | reverse complement strand
GTCGGTCCTGGTGCCGGCGTTGGGCCGGGTGACGGTTTCTATCCCGGGAACCATACAGGAGAATGCGTTATGCAGAAAAGAAAGATCGCTGAACAGATTCACTGGCTTGGCGCCGTGGATTGGGATCGGCGCCTCTTCGACTCCCTCATCCCCCTGCCCGACGGCACCACCTACAACGCCTACCTGATCGCAGGCCGCGACAAGACCGTTTTGCTGGACAGCGTCGACCCGCCCATGGCCGAGCGCCTCATGACCCAGCTGGAGGGGGTGGCGCGGATCGACTTCGTGGTCTCCCAGCATGCCGAGCAGGACCATTCCGGGGCCATCCCTTTGGTGCTGCAGCGGTTTCCGGAGGCCAAGGTGATCTGCACGCCCAAGGCCAAAGGCATGCTGATGGACCTGCTCGAACTGCCCGAAGCGGTCATCGTGACCGTGGCCGACGGGGAAACCTTGTCTCTGGGGGACAAAACCCTGCGCTTCATCCACACCCCCTGGGTGCACTGGCCGGAGACCATGGTGACCTACCTGGAGGAGGATCAGATCCTTTTCAGCTGCGATTTCTTCGGGTCCCACATCGCCAGTGCCGACCTTTTCGTGGTCGATCAGGGGCGGGTGCACGAGGCGGCCAAACGCTATTTCGCCGAAATCATGATGCCCTTTCGCAACGTGATCCAAAAGAACATCGAAAAGCTCGGGGACCTCCCCATTCAGACCATCGCTCCGAGCCACGGCCAGATCTATGACCGCCCGTCCTGGATCTTGGACGCCTACCGCGAGTGGGTGCTCGATCCGCCCCGCAACCTGGTGGTGTTGCCGTATGTCTCGATGCACGAGAGCACCCGGCGGATGGTGGATCACCTCGTCGCGGCGCTGGTGGACCAAAAGGTGCGGGTGGAGCCCTTCAACCTCGTGGTGACCGATATCGGCAAGCTGGCCATGGCCCTGGTGGATGCCGGCACGCTGGTCGTGGGCACCCCCACGGTCCTGGCCGGACCCCATCCCCTGGCCGCCTATGCCGCTTTGCTGGCCAATGCTCTGCGGCCGCGGATCCAATTCGTCTCCATCGTCGGTTCCTACGGCTGGGGCGGCAAGACCGTGGAGACCCTTGCCGGGATGATCCCCAACCTCAAGGTGGAGGTCCTGGCGCCGGTTCTCTGCAAAGGCCTGCCCCAGGCCGAGGCGCTGGCGTCCCTGGAGGCACTGGCCGCAACGATTGCCGCCAAACACCGGGAAGCGGGGTTTGCCTGAACCCCCTGGGGGTCAAGGGCCTCCGCCGGGGTTTCACCCGTCGTCGCAGGCGCCGCACGGATTTTATTCCTGGTATTGGCCCCCGAAGCTGGTATAATTCAAATGATAGTCGCCGCTTCAGGCCCACCGGCCGAAAAGGCCATCGGTTTGCCGTGCCGGCCGCCAACCAGGATACCCGCCATCAGGAACTGGGCGTTTCATGATACTCGCGTTTCTCGCGCTGATCTTCGGTCTGGCGCTTCTCGTCTGGAGCGCCGATCTTTTTGTGGACGGCTCCGCCGCCAGCGCGCGCCATTTCGGGATGCCGCCGCTGCTGATCGGGATGGTGATCATCGGCTTCGGCACCTCCGCACCCGAAATGGTGGTCTCGGCCTTTGCGGCCTTTCACGGCAACCCGGGCATCGCGGTGGGCAACGCCTACGGTTCGAACATCGCCAACATCGCCCTGATCCTGGGGGTGACCGCGGTGATCTGCCCCATAGCGGTCCATTCCCGGGTGCTGCGCCAGGAATTGCCGATCCTCACGGCCGTCATGGCCCTGGCCGCCTATCAGATCTGGGACGGCGCCGTCACCCGGGTCGATTCCCTGGTACTGCTGTCGGTATTCGGCGGGCTGATGAGCTGGACCATCTGGAAAGGGCTGCGCCAGAGCCCGGATGCCCTGGGAAGCGAGATGACCCGGGAATTGGAGTCCCGCGTCATGCCGTTCAGCCGGGCGATGGTGCGGCTGCTGGTCGGGTTGGCGCTGCTGCTGGCCAGCTCCCGTCTTCTGGTCTGGGGGGCGGTCGAGATCGCCCACGGCTGCGGGGTGAGCGACCTGATCATCGGTCTGACCATCGTGGCTTTGGGCACGTCGCTGCCGGAGCTGGCCTCCGCGGCCGTTGCCACCCGTAAAGGCGAGCACGACATCGCCATCGGCAACGTGCTCGGCTCCAATCTGTTCAACACCCTGGCGGTGGTGGGCATCGCCGGGGTCATTCACCCCATCAGCCTGGCGCCCGAGGTGTTCTCCCGCGACATGCTGGTCATGGCGGCGCTCACCCTTTCGCTTTTTCTGATCGGCTACGGTTTCAGGGGGCGCCCCGGGCGTATCAACCGCTATGGCGGCGCGGGGCTGCTGGCCTGCTACGTGGGCTACACCGCCTACCTGGCGGCCGGCCTTCTGGGCAGCTGACGGGCCGGCCAGCGAACTTTTTCCTCAATCAGGGAGCCTCCACCCGATCCGGCAGGGCCTCTCCAAAGGCGCTGCCGGATTTTGAAGCCTGCCCCCGGCGGGAGGCGCTGCAGCCTTGCCCCTGCGGTCACGCGGCTGTTTCACTCTCGCCCCACCTCCAAACCTATCGGATCTGAAAGCGAATCGGCACCGTGACCCACATGGCCACCGGCGCGAGCCCCTGTCTGGCGGGCTCGAAAAGCCACTGACGGACGGCCTTGACGGCGGCCTCGTCCAGCACGGCGTAACCGCTGCCGGCCGCCACCGTGATCTCCTTCACCCGGCCGTCGGGTCCCACCAGCACCTTCAGCAGGGTCCGGCCCTGGTAACCCCTGGCCTTGGCGATGCGGGGGTAGGGCGGCGGTGGGTTGCGGCGGTAGAGCGGCACCGCCGGCTGCCGGATGGTTTCGGCGCTGTTGGGGGATCCGGTTTGGGAGCCGCCCGGGGAGGGGGTGGGTTCGCCGGGCTCAGTCGGTGCAGGGATTTCTTGCGTTGCGGGCGCGGGCGCGACGGTGGCCGGTTGCCCGGCCTTCACCACCGGTCTGGGCGGAGTTTGGGCCGGCGGTTGGGGCGGGGGCTTTTTGACGGCGGGCTTTTGTCGGGCCGGAGGCGTTGGTTGGGGCGATTTTTGCCCCGGTTCGGAGGTCGCGTGGGTATCCCCGCTGGCTGAAACCGCTGCCGGATCGGCCGCCTCGCTTTTTTCTGACCCCTGCTGGGACAACGACACCTCGATCGCCGTCCGGGAGCCGCCCAGAGAAGGCGGCTGCAGGGGCTTTGAGGGGACAAGCGCCAGCACCGCGGCGTGCAGCGCCGCCGAAGCCACGGCGGCCGCCAGTAGCCGCCTCATCACTCGGGTTCCGCTTCGGCCTGCAGTGAAATGCGG
>JASFIY010000444.1:0-3348 GCA_050122415.1 Desulfobacteraceae bacterium | reverse complement strand
GTCGAAAGCGGCGTCGTCCCGCGCGAGGCGCGACGCCCTCCGGCGTTATTTGACCGTTGTTTCGATTTTCAGGCCGTATTTGTCGATCCTGGAGTGCAGGGTCGGCCGGGAGACGCCCAGCAGTTTGGCGGCCCGCGAGCGGTTGCCGCCCGTGAGGTTCAGCGCTTCACTGATCAGGATGCTGGCAAAACGGTCGATGCAGGCGTCGAACAGGTTTTTCTGGCTTTTGGCGGTCAGGGCTTCCACCGCCCAGCGGCGAAGGGCCTGATCGGTGGTGCCGGCGGTGTCGGATGGGCCGCTCGCCTGCTCCCCGCCGCGCAGCGCCGGGCCGATCTCCTCCGGTCCGATGGGCGCGCCGCGGTTGAAGATCAGCAGCTTCTGGATGGTGTTGCTCAGTTCCCGGATGTTGCCCGGCCAGTTGTGGGTTTTCAGAGCCTCCGCGGCTTCCGCAGCGATACCGGGGTTTTCGACCCCCAGACTGTCGCAGTGGCGCGCCAGAAAATACTGGGTCAACAGCGGGATGTCGTCGACGCGCTCCCGCAGGGGCGGCAGCCAGATGGTGACCACCTTGAGCCGGTAGTAGAGATCTTCCCGAAAGCGGCCCTCCACCAGGGCGGCCTCCAGGTCGCGGTTGGTGGCGGCGATGATGCGCACGTCCACCGCGATGGTTTCCCCGCCGCCCAGCCGTTCTATACTCTTTTCCTGGAGCAGCCGCAAGATCTTTGCCTGGATGCTGAAAGGCATGTCGCCGATCTCGTCCAGGAAAACGGTGCCCCGATGGGCCTGTTCGATTTTGCCCACCCGGCGGTGGGCGGCGCCCGTGAAGGCCCCCTTTTCGTAGCCGAAGAGCTCGCTTTCCAGCAGGTTTTCGGGTATCGCGACGCAGTTGATGACCAGAAACGGGTTGGCCGCCCGCAGGCTGTGCTGGTAGATGGCCCGGGCGACCAGTTCCTTGCCGGTGCCGGACTCTCCGCGGATGAGCACGGTGGCGTCCGAGGAGGCCACCCGGCCGATGGCCTTGTAGACGTCCTGCATGGGTTTGCTGCGGCCGATGATGGCTTCCCGCGCGGTTTGCTGAAGGCCCCCGTCCACCTCCACCGGCGAGCGCATGAAGTGTCCGGCTGCGATCGCTTTCTGGATCACCGCCAGCATCTCGGGGATGTCGAAGGGTTTCAGAATGTAGTCGTAGGCCCCCATTTTGGTGGCCTCGATGGCGGTTTCGGTGGTGCCGAAGGCCGTCATGATGATCACCGGCAGCTTGGGCTCGATGCGCTGGATCTGCAGAAAGGTCTGCAGCCCGTTCATTCCCGGAAGGCGCATGTCGAGGATCACCAGATCGGGGCTGCGCTGGGCGACCAGTTTGACTCCGGCCTCGCCCGAGGGGGCCGTTTGAACGGCGTAGTCCTCCTCGGTGAGCAGCTTCTCGAAACTGCGCCGCAGTTGGTCGTCGTCGTCGATGATCAGGATCGTGGCCATGGCGGGCGTCCTTATCCGCTCTCGGCGGGCAGGGTGATGGTGAAGGCCGTGCCCCGGCCTTCCCGGGAGTCCAGTCTGAGCCAACCGCCGTGCTCCTCGATGATCCGCGCGGCGATGCTGAGCCCCAGCCCGGTGCCTTCCTCCTTGGTGGTGAAGAAGGGCTGGAACACCCGGTCCTTGAGGGCTTCGGGGACCCCGGGGCCCTGGTCTCGGACGCGGATGACGGCCTGCTGCCGGCCGTCGACGAGCTGCAGCGCCTCGCTGATGCGGATGGCGCCCCCGGCGCTCATGGCCTCGCAGGCGTTGACCACCAGGTTGACCAGGACCTCCTTGAGCTGCTCGGGGTCGGCCTGGATCTCGGGCAGCGGCCGCAGACGCTCGACGCTGATGGTGACGTCGTGGGAGGCCAGGCGGTGGCGCAGCAGCTGGACCACCAGGTCCACCACCTCCGACGGGCTGACCTGCTGCATCTTGAGCTTGGGCGGGCGCGAGAACTCCAGAAAATTCTGAACGATGGTGTCGATCTGATCGATTTCCTCGGAGATCACCTTGAAATCGTCCCGTTGGGTGTCACTCAGCGCCAGGGTGCGGTCCAGGGAGAAAAGCCGCATCTTGACCGAGGTCAGGGGGTTGCGGATGCTGTGGGCCATGCCGGCCGCCAGCTTGCCCACCATGACCATCTTCTCGGTCTGCAGGAGGTGCTCGCGGCTTTTTTCGAGTTCGCTCTGGGTGTGGTCCACGTTTTCGATCAGGCCCCGCACCCTGAGGCTGAGCGCCTTGATCTCGTTGCCCGGGGGCGGCGGCCGGCTCTCGCGGTCGGCCTCGCGCATCAACGCCCGCAGCGGTCCCAGAATGTGCTTGGCCAGGATAAAGGCCAGCAGCAGGACCATCAACAGCGCCAGCCCCATGGAGGAGAGGGCGGTCAGCCGCAGGTTCCGGGCTTCGGCTTGGCTGTCGGTGCGGCTGTGCATGATCTGCCGGGTGTGCAGGCCTTTGTAGCCCTCACAGAGGGAGAGGAGTTTGAAAAAATGCTCCCGCACCTCTTTGTGCAGCCTGGCGCCGGCTTCGCGCCGGCCCTCGCGGTAATGATCGATGACCTGGTCCTTGGCGCTGACGTAGCGGCGGTATTCGTTTTCGATGGCCGAAACGGCCTGCCGGTGTTCGGGGTTTTGGACGGTTGCGCGGGCCTCCTTGAGGGTCTGGAGAAATATCTGGCGGTATTCGCCCAGCTGGCGAAGCCAGTCGGGGTCCCCGTCCAGAAAATAGTAGGAGACAAATCCCTTCTGGTTGACCAGGGCGGTTTCCAGGGCCTCGGCGGTCTGGTAGGCGGCGATGTTTTTGGTGATGATGGTGGCCAGCAGGGCGTCCATGCGGTAGGTGTACCAGGCCATGACATAGCCGCCGGCAGCGGTGATGGCCGCGATCAGGGCGAGGATCAGGTAAATTCTGGCGCGCAGGCTGAAGCGGCTTGGCATGGCGGCTCTCAGGGCAAATTCAGCAATGGTCACCCGGCGTCTTTTCCTCAACCACCCGCATGGGGAAGACCGCGGGCGGCCGCAAGGGGCCGGTTTTTACGGCCAGGGCCGTGCAGCATCCTACACGACATCCGCGCAAAACTCAAAAGTCAATTTCTGACGGTTCCGCAAAAAGTCCACTTTCTGCGTTGCGCTGCATCTCGAAGTCGCTGCGGCGTACATCAGTACGCCTCACGCCGCTGAGATTTGCGCGCCGTAAATTGAACTTTTCGCGGAACCGTCTGGTTTTTGACTTTTTACTGCTTCATCAATTTCCGGATCTTTCCAAAGGCCGTGGGCGGCTGCCGCTTTTGGGTCAGGCAACCATCCCATCCCGGTGGCTTCGGTGACCCAAACA
>JASFIY010000443.1:0-3358 GCA_050122415.1 Desulfobacteraceae bacterium | reverse complement strand
CACTTCACCAGGTCCCGGATCTCCCGGCGGGCCGCGGCGCCCATGGCCGGGATGCCCACCTCGAGCTCGTCGATGCCGGCCTGGGCCAGCCCCTCGGCGAGCCGGCGGCGTTCGTCCGGGCGAAAGGCCACCCCGGCGGCCTGCTCGCCGTCGCGCAGGGTCGTGTCGATCAGCCACACATTTTTTGGGTGGCGTTGGGGGGGCATGAAAAATTCCTCCTGTGTCGCGCCCGCTGCCGCTATCGCGGCCGCCGGCAGCGGCAGAGCCGCAAGCGCCCCGGCGGCGCACCTCACGCGTCTTTGCGGCTGTAGGTCCGAATCGACGTGATTTTTTCGATGTCGTAGTAGGTGTTGACGCTCTCGCTGCCGTCGCCGTTTTCGGTCAGGCGGACGAATTTCTCGTTCAGGAAAAGGACGGCGTTTTCATAGATTTTGCCCTCGTTGATCTGGATGCGGACATTTTTGCGCAGCTTGCGCGACATGGTGCCGTGAAGGGGCATGGAGGCGTATTCGAATATTTTCTCCCAGGTGGCGTTCATCTTTTCTCCTCTGTCGGTTCGGCCGGGTTCAGGACGCTCACGGCATAGCCGCGCACCTCTTCGCCGGTTTGCAGCATGGCCTGCAGCACCTCGTCTGCCGGCGCGTTGCGCCGGTAGGTTTCCAGGGAGCACAGCTCCTGGAAGCTTTCGATTCGCTGGATGCCCGCCCGCAGGCTTGCCGCCATCGGAGCGATGCGGTCGGCGCCCATGGCGAGGCTTCCCAGGGTATGGCCCTCGGGCATTAAGCGGTGATAGCTGAATACCCCCGCAAGGTATTTTTCAACCGCCATGGTCAGAATCCCGTAGCGCAGTTCGTTGCTGAAGACCTTCGGGCGCCGCGATCCGTTGACGGCGGTTTGCAGAAAGCGGTCGCCCTCGCGGATCAGCTTTGCCCACCCAGGCCGGTTTGGATGTGAAAGGGGGGTCATCTGTCGTCTCCTTCCCGGACGCCGGTCGTCAGGGGATCCGGTACTGGGCGGCCGCTGCGCCGGCTTCCAAGGCGTCCAGGATCTCGTCGATGGCCTCTTCGCTGTCCACGTTGCCGTACCAGTGGCCTTCGGGATAGACCACCATGACCGGCCCGAAGTCGCAGGCCTTCATGCAGCCGGTGCTGGTCACCTGGGCGTCCAGGCCGCGGTCCAGGATTTCGTTTTCGATGTAGGGCAGAAAGCCGACCGATCCCTTTTTGTGGCAGACGCCCTTGGGGTCGCCGCCGGCGCGGAAGCTGGCGCAGACGCAGATGTGATGCTTCGGTTTTTCCATTTTGTTTTCTCCTCTTCGGGTATTTCGGGTCGTGTGTGGGGCGGGCGGGCGTCGGTTCTCAGCCGCAGCCCCCGCCGGTGCCCGTGCAGGCCGCAGCGCAGGCGCTGCGCTTGCGTTTGATCAAATGCCGCAGGCTGCGGCCCTCCAGGACGGCCTGCACGGCCTCGGCGATCAATCCCTCGATTTCCAGGACCGCCAAACCGCTGTCGGTCAGCGTGCGCCGCGGACTTTCACCGACGCCGCTGACCAGCAGGGTGCCGCAGTCGCCCAGGGTCTCGGCCAGCTGCGCCCAGCGCTGAGCGCCGCCGCCCGGTGGCGGGGTTTCGCGGGCCTCGAGCAGTTCCACCAGGCCGTTCTTACGGCCGTAGATCAGCAGCTTGCGGGCCTCGCCCAGGTGCTGGTTGACCAGCACGCCCTCCATGCTGGCCACCGCCACGTGGGGGCGGGCGCCGTTGATCCGCACCGGGGCGGCCGGCTCCTCCTCCGGCAGGCGCTCGCAGGCCTTTAGGGTCGCCATGATTTCCTGGCCGGGCGCCTCTCCCAGGAGACCCACGGCGTCCGCCCGGCAGCGGGTGCAGTGGCGCATCTGCTTTACGTGGCGCCCGGCGGCGGCGCGCACGGCCTTGACGGTTTCATTCGAAGGCTCCGGTAGGTCCCCGAAGGCCGAGCCGCGGTTGGGGAAGTAGGGCACGCAGTTGAGGATGTCGACCCCCAGGGCCGAAACCCGGCGGGCCACCGCCTCGATGTGGTCGTCGTTGACCCCGGGGATGATGATGCTGTTGACCTTGACCGCGATGCCGCGAGCCTTGAGGCCGCGGATGGCCGCCAGCTGGCGCTCCAGAAGGATTTTGGCCCCGCTCTCGGCGCGCACCACGCGCTTGCCGTCGCGCACCCAGCTGTAGATGCGGGCGCCGATTCCGGGGTCGACGGCATTGACGGTGATGGTGACGTGGCTGACCTTCAGGGCCGCCAGGGCATCCAGCTGCGGCCCG
The DNA here is from genome assembly GCA_050122415.1 of Desulfobacteraceae bacterium. Classification (GTDB taxonomy): domain Bacteria; phylum Desulfobacterota; class Desulfobacteria; order Desulfobacterales; family JAABRJ01; genus JAABRJ01. The sequence goes on along the minus strand of JASFIY010000443.1, from coordinate 1,066 downwards.
ATGGCGAGCCCGTTGGACGCCAGGCAGAGCAGCATCTCGGGGTAGCGCCGGCGCACCCGTCGCAGGGTCTCCAGAGTCTCGTCGGGGTTGGCGAAGGGGTCTCCCGGGCCGGCAATCCCCACCACGGCGATGTTGGGCTTTTGCCGGAGCACGGCCCCCAGATAGACCATGGCCTGGGCGGGGGTCAGCACGGCGCTGGTCACGCCCGGGCGGCTTTCATTGACGCAGTCGAATTTGCGGTTGCAGAACTTGCACTGCACGTTGCAGCGCGGGGCGACCGGCAGGTGCACCCGGCCGAAGGTTTTGTGGGCCTTGACGTTAAAACAGGGGTGGTGTTCCAGGTTCATTTGCGACCTCGCTTTGCGGCTGCCCCCAGCGGGAAGACGGCCCCCCGGGTCTGGAAACAGGGTGAAACCGCCGGCCCCGGGGCTTAGATATAAGTGTAGCCCACCGGGGAGGCGGATTGGCGTGCGGCCATCAGGGTGTTGGCGATCCGGTCGAACAGCTGCTGGCTGCCGCGGTAGCCCAGGTGCAGCAGGCGGGGGCCGCCGATCCGGTCGTGGATCGGAAAGCCCACCCGGATCAGCGGCTTGCCCAGACGCCGGGCCATGCTGTAGCCCTTGCTGTTGCCGATCAGAAAGTCTGGTCGGACCTCCCGGGCGGCGGCCTCGATGGCCACGAAGTCGGCGTCGCTGAGCACCTGGATCCCTTTTTGAATGGGGTCTGGTAAGCTCTCGGCGATGCAGGCCGCCAGCTGGCCGCTGCGGCCGCCGGATGCGCAGACCACCGGCACCACGCCGATTTCAGCCAGAAAGCCCGCCAGGCCGGCCACCAAGTCCTCTTCCCCGAAGACCACCGCGCGGGCGCCCATGACGTACTTGTGACCGTCGGCGTAGCTGTCGATCAGCCGCCCGCGCTCCCGCAGATGCTTGTCCGGGGTGGGCCGCCCGCTGATTTCGGCCAGGGCGGCGAACATCCGGTCGGTGGCGTCGATGCCGATGGGCAGCCCCAGCCGGTGGCAGGGCACCTGGAAGGTCTTTTCCAGGAACGTGGCCGCGGTCTCCTT
>JASFIY010000442.1:0-3360 GCA_050122415.1 Desulfobacteraceae bacterium | reverse complement strand
GGCGTTCCTCCAGCAGCCCCATCCCCCCGTTGACCATGTCCGCCAGGATTTTGAGATACAGATCGTGGGCGTGGCTGTGCCGCTCGACCAGGTGGCGCTTGATGGGGGTCGGAAGCCAGGGCGGGTTGTGGAAGAGGACCCGCATGAAATCGTCGAACTCCGGCAGGCTGCGGTAAAGCAGCAGAATGCGCCCCTCGCGCTCGTAGATTTGCTGCAGTTTCCCGGGGACCGGGGGTAGAATCCCGGCCGGTGCCATCAGCAGAAGGCTTTGGACCTCGGCCGGGTGGCCGGCTGCATAGTAGCCCGCGATATAGCCCCCCATGGAGGCCCCCGCCAGGTGAAAGCCGTTGAGCCCCAGCGCCTGGACGAACCTCCCGAAACGAGCGGTCTGGCTGGGAATGTCATAGGCCAGGGAAGGGTTCCGGCTGGATTCACCGAATCCGGGCAAATCCGGCACGATCAGACGGTAACGGCTGCTCAAGGCGCCCAGCAAGGCGCCGAAATGGTCCTTGTCGGCGCCGAAGCCGTGCAGCAACACCAGCGGGTCGCCCTGCCCCCCGGCGAGGTAGCTCCAGTCGACGCCGTCCACCGTCACCGTGGCCGGCTGCAGGCCGGCGCGCCAGCGGTTGACGAAAACCACGCTGTCGTATACCCAGCCCGGAAAAAAGAGAAAGACGCCCCCCAGCCAAATCGCCAGCAGGACCGTCAAAACGGCGCCGAACTTGATTATTTTGAGCATGCCAATTTCCTCAAAGCGGGATCCCCCCCGGAAAGCACCCGCTGCCGGTAAGGCCCTAAGGCCACCCGGCCGGTGTCTCGCACCCCCTGACAAAAGGGGTTTCATTGGGGCGCGGGCGGCGAAGTTGCGGTATCGCCGCAACCTGTGGTAGGTAGGCGCGAGCGCTGATCGGACCGCACCGCCGGGCCAGGCCCGGGACTGCGACCGCTCAACTAAAAAACCTCAACCCCGACGATCGCCATGTCCCCCAACGACCCCAAGACGCTCTCGGCGCCGCGCGTTTGGCTGCTGGCCTCGAGGCCCCGCACCTTGCCGGCCGCCGTGGCCCCGGTTGCGGTGGGCGCGGCCCTGGCCTTCGCCGCCGGCCAGTTCCGCTTCGGCCCGGCCGCCGCTGCCCTGTTGGGGGCGCTTCTGCTCCAGATCGGGGTCAACCTGGCCAACGACTATTTCGATTTCCGGGCGGGGATCGATACCCCCGACCGCCTGGGCCCGCTGCGGGTGACCCAGAGCGGTCTGCTGGCCCCCGAAGCGGTCAAGCGGGGCATGATGGCGATCTTCTCGCTGGCCGGGGTGGTTTGCCTCTACCTGATCGCGGTGGCCGGTTGGCCCGTATTGCTGGTCGGCGTGCTGGCGATCCTCTCCGCCCTGGGCTACAGCGGCGGACCCTACCCGCTGGCCTCCCACGGTCTGGCCGATTTGTTCGTGTTCCTCTTTTTCGGGCTGGTGGCCGTGGGCGGCACCTTCTACGTCCAGACGCTGGAATTGAACGCCCAGGTTTTCTGGGCCGCAACGCCGGTGGGGCTGCTGATCACCGCCATCCTGGTGGTCAACAACCTGCGGGACATCGCCACCGACGCCCGCAGCGGCAAGCGGACCCTGGCCGTGCGGCTGGGGCCATGCGGCTCGCGGCTGCAGTACGCCCTGCTGGTCTCGGCCGCCTACGCCGCGCCGGCGGCCGGCTGGCTGGCGGGGGCGACCCCCTTCTGGGGGCTGTTGTGCTTTCTTTCCTTCCCCCGCGCCCTGCAGCTCATCCGGCGAATCGCCGAGGCCCGCGGGGCGGCGCTCAACCCCGTCCTGGGGGCCACCGCCAACCTGGCATTGGGGTTCAGCCTGCTGCTGGCCCTGGGGCTGATCCTGGCGGCCTGAAGTCGCCGCTCCCGGCCGTCAGGGCGTCACCCGGGTTCCCAGGACCTCGAGGAAGCGGGCAAGCCAGACCGGGTGCGCCGGCCAGGCCGGTGCGGTGACCAGGTTGCCGTCCACATGCGCCTGGTCCACGGCGATGTCCACAAAACGCCCGCCGGCCCGGCTGACATCCGGCCCCACTGCCGGGTAGGCGGCGCAGGACCGGTTTTCCAGGACCCCGGCAGCCGCCAGCAGCTGGGCCCCGTGGCAGATCGCGGCGATCGGTTTGCCGCTGTCCGCGAAATGCCGCACCATCTGCAGCACTTTCGGATTGAGGCGGATGTATTCCGGCGCCCGCCCGCCGGGAATCACCAGCGCGTCGTAGTCCTCGGCGCGCACCGCGTCGAATGCGGCGTTGAGGGTGAAATTGTGCCCCGGCTTCTCGCTGTAGGTCTGGTCCCCTTCGAAATCGTGCACCGCCGTGCGCACCGTCTCCCCCGCCTTTTTGTCCGGGCAAACCGCGTGGACGGTGTGCCCGATCATCTGCAGGGCCTGAAACGGCACCATGACCTCATAGTCTTCGACAAAATCCCCCACCAGCATCAGAATTTTTTTGGCACTCATCCGGTCCTCCTTTGGGTTGCGGTTGGCGGCGCTTTGGTCAGGCCTCAGCGTTTCGCCGTGCGCTGTTGGCAGAGCTGTTCGATCTCCGCGGCGTTGAAAAGATAGCGGCTGCCGCAGTAGTGGCAGCGCATCTCCAGGGGAAAGGGACCGCTGCGGCGGATGTCGTCCAGTTCGGCCACCGGCAGCAGCTTGAGCACGCTGCGGGTTTTTTCACGGCTGCAGTGGCACATGAACTCCACCCGGTGATTCCCCAAAAACTGCGGTTTGAAGTCCCCGAAGGCCTCGGCCACCAGACTTTCGGGGGTCCGGCCGGCCTGGAAGGCCGCCCCCAGCGAAGGCATGGCCGTCACCCGTTGCTCCAGGCGCCCCATGGCGCCCTCATCGGCGCCGGGCAGCGCCTGCAGCCAAAGGCCGCCGGCGCCGGCCACCTCCCCGCGGCGATCGAACTGGATGCTGAGGGTGAAGGCCGTCGGGATCTGCTCCGAGGTCAGGTGGTAATGGGCCAGGTCCTTGGCGATGGAGCCGTGCAGCAGCGCCACCCGGCCGGTAAAGGGCCGCTTGGAGCCCTCCGGGTAGCGGGTCAGCGAAAGGATGCCGGCGCCGAAAAAGGGCGACAGGTTGAAACTCTCCAGGGGCTTGTGGACGGGAATAACGTCGGTTTTGAGATAACCGCGGACCTCGCCGAAGGCATTGGCCTCCACCACCAGGCCCCGGATGGGACCGGAGCAGTCGATCTGCAGGCGGATGCGGTCGCCGCCCTTGCAGTTGCCGGACATCAACCCCGCACCCAGGTAGGCATGGCCCAACACCAGGGTTTCCAGAACCCCCAGGCCGTGGTTGGCGCGCATCTCGCTGATCATCCGGGTGCCGTGCAG
>JASFIY010000441.1:0-3366 GCA_050122415.1 Desulfobacteraceae bacterium | reverse complement strand
CCTGCTCTGTCTGGGAGGAGTGCGGACCCGGGTCGTCGGCGCTGATGATCACAAACCCGCCGCCGGTGCCCATGTAGGCGGCGCTCATGAGCGGGTCGGCGGCCACATTCAAGCCCACCTGCTTCATGCTGACGGCGCTGCGCAGCCCGGCCTGGCAGCCGGCGTAGGCGATTTCGAAGGCGATCTTTTCGTTGACCGCCCACTGGGCGTGCAGGGCGGCGCCCGTTTGGCGCTGCAGCCGGGCGAGCGACGAGAGGATCTCCGAGGCCGGGGTGCCGGGGTAGGAGGTGGCGATGGCGCAGCCGTTTTCCAGCAGGCCCCGGGCGATGGCCTCGTTGCCCAGGGCGAGATTTTTGGGGTTCACGTGGCGCCTCCCGTGTCCATAAAAAAGCCGGGGCGCTCATGAGCGGCCCCGGCTTAGCGTGTTCACCAAATGTCGTGGGCCTTCTCCGCGGCGACCGCTAGAGCTGCCCAAGACGAACGTTCTATTCGGGTATCCTTGCGGTGGGCGCGCTTCCTGTCGGACGCCACCACCAGAACCTGAGCAAGAATTTCATTTTGTCCCCGGCGTTCGGCCCTTAGATGGTTTTCGACCCACCGATTGCCTTTAAACTGCTATTTCCCTTACCCAAGCCCCCGGGGTTTGTCAAGCGCCAATTCCCTGCCAGGGCGCACCTCAGGCCGGCAGTCGGGAGGTTTTCAATCGCAGCCGGCCACCGGCCAGAAGATCGGCCAGGTCTTCGGCGAGTGCCGCACCGGCGTCAACGGCCTGACGCCAATAGGCCATGCGCTCCCGATCGCGGCCGCGGAAGCGGACAAAATCGGTGCGATCGGGGATTTTGCCCAGGGGCAGGCGCTCCAGGAAGGCCCTCGATGGGCTGACCAGGATAACGTTGCGGGTGTGGGCGGCGGCGGGCCGGCGCCGGGCGAAGCGTTTGTCCAGCCAGCCGGGAACCAGGCGGTCGGTGTAGTGGGGAAAGAGCACCAGGCCGTCGCCCAGCCGCTGGTAGGGCAGGTCGAGATGATAGTCGATCAACCCGCCGTCCCAATAGCAGCCGGGGGGAGCGCCTGAAATGGCGCCGACGCCGGCCATCACCAGGGGAATGGCGCCCGAGGCGCGCAGCGCCGGGACAAGATTGCGGCTGTCAAGGGCCACCGTGCGCAGGGGGAAGCCGGTCATGGGGAAAAACGGCGGCAGGCCGCGGGGGTCGTGAAAGAGGACCCGTTCAAAAAGAAGCCCCAACCAGGGCCGCTTGACGGCGTTGAGCACCGTCGCCGCCGCCATCCGCAGCCCCATCCAGGCCGGGCCCCGGCAGCGGCGCGACCCGCGGCTGCGGACGGCCAGAAAATTGAGCCGCAGACACGGGTGATCCAGTGCCTGAGCCGCCGTCCGGGGGTTGAGGTAATGCGCCAGGATGCGACCGGCCTCGCGGCTCACGGCGGCCGGGGCGGGATGGGGGGCGTAGCGCTGGGCGATGTAAGCCCGCTCCAGGCGGTGGATGGCGGCCAGCGGGTCGGTCTGGGCCGCGGCCGCAAAACGCCAAGCCCCCGATGAGGAACCCACCAGGTGGAGGGGCGTCCGGCGGCCGGTGATCCAGCCGCCGAAAAGGAAGCGGTCCACATGGCTGAGGATCAGCCACTTGGGGCCGCCGGCGGCGCCGGCGACCACCCGGATGGCCTCCGGTTTCAACCCCCCGTCCCGCAGGACGGACAACGCGTGCGCTCCGGCGTGAATGCAAATACTTGGTGGCATGGGCAGCGGCTCCCTCAATGTCCGGCCTTCGGTGGTTTCCTGTTTGACAAGCCCGATTTTTTGGGTGTAGAGGGTAGCTGACCCGGGCATTTCCCCCCTGGATGACGGCCGCGCAACCGGTGCCTATTGATCGGTTTGCGGGCTGGGGCCGTTTCCACCGCCAGCCCGGCGGCGGGTTTCACCCCAAACTGAGATGAGGTCGGTGTGGCGCTAGCCGGAAGCATTCTGGTTGTGGACGACGAGAAACGGATTCGTGACAGTCTGCGGGTCCTCCTGACGCGGGAAGGCTATACCGTCCAAACCCGCAGCAGCGGCGAAAATGCCATCAGCCTGCTGCGCCAAACCGCTTTCGATCTGGTGATCACCAACCTCTTCATGGGGGAGGTGAACGGCATCGCGGTGCTGCAGGAGGCCAAGGCCCGCTGCCCCGAGACCATGGTGATGCTGCACACCGGCTACGAAGATCTGGAGTTCATCATCGAGGCGCTTCAAATGGATGCCGACGACTACATCCTAAAGCCCTGCGAGCCCGCCGAAATGAAGCGCCGGGTGGCCCGCTGCCTGGAAAAACAGGCGTCGCGGCGGCAGGCTGCCGCCACCGGTAAAATTCTGCCGGTCTGCAGCGTCTGCAAAAAAGTGCGCGATGACAGCTGCACGGGACCCGGCTGCGGTGAGTGGGTGCGGATGGAGGACTACCTCGGCGACAAGACGCGCTTTCGGGTGACCTCCACCTTCTGCCCCGCCTGCGCCCTCAAGATCAAGCGCAAACTCGAAGAATCCTGACCCCCGCCTTACGGGCCGCAAAGCCCGGTCCCCCTGACGCTCAAAACCGCTTTCCCTCCGCTGCCCCCGGCGCTCTGGGCATTTTTCCCGAAGGGCGGCCAACCCCCCGTTTTTGCCTCAGCCCGCGCAGCGCCTCAGCGGTAAAATGAAAAGCCCAGGCGCAGACGGGTATCGCTCTCGTCGTAGCGCAGCAGGCTTTCGCTGTATCCGGTGAAGAACTGGGCATGAAAGAAGAGGTCCAGATTGTCCAGGAGCAGCTCGCCGATGGGGGTCGAAAAATCCATCTGCCAGCTGCCCTTGCCGGCCCGGGTGCCCTTGCGCAGGGTGGTGGCCAGCTCCGCACCGTCCCAGCGGCCGATTTTGAGCAGCAGTTCGGCGTAGCCGCGGTAGTTCTCGATGTCGTTGTTTTCGCTGGCCCGCGAGAGGTAGGCGAAAACCCGCGGGGCGACGGTGAGCGCGTGGTGCTGGGGGTCGCCGAAAGTCAGAATGGGCTGGGCATAGGCGATGTTGAGGCTGCGGTTGGCCTCTCCGCCCTGTCCGTTGGATTGGTGCTGCAAACCGGTCTGGAAGTCCAGGCGGCCGGTTTGGGGCAGCCGGCCCTGGCGCAGGTTGGATTGCAGCAGGAAAATTTCGGGGCGGTAGCTGGTGTCGTCAAACGGCTGGGATGCGGATTCCAGGTCCCAGAAAGAGGTCTGGGTGTAGCCCAAATGCAGTCCGTTCAGCAGGGGCCAGCGGCTGACGATGGGGCCGTCGGAATTCAGGACATGGTATTTGAAGCCAATCTGGAATTTGACGTCCTCGGGGTTCGGGCCGTAGAGAAAATAGATCGG
>JASFIY010000440.1:0-3369 GCA_050122415.1 Desulfobacteraceae bacterium | reverse complement strand
GGTGAATCACAACCTACTGATATCATTAAATATATTCGACCGGGTTTTTGGCTGAAAGTTATAAATTTGTAAATATTTCGGCAAGTTAGTGTTGATTGCGAGGCCCTCTTGTGGTATGTTTGTTTTGACCAAACCCACAACCACAAAAGGAACCTCGCATGATCATCCTACAGGACATCCTCGGAAAACTCAAAGATGAATTTGCCCATTCCCGCAAAGCAACCGAAAGGGGAATCTGGTTTGTCTACACGCTGGTTGCCATCCTCATGCCCTTCACCTCTTCCAGGACCTCCAATATCCTGCGCTGCCTCAAAACGCTTTTCGGCTTTAGCGGCATTGGTAAAAAACGCTTCTACACCTTCATGGCTTCTCCCAAGATCCCCTGGAAAGGATTATGGCAAACGCTGTGGAAAATGATTCCCGATCCACTGACAGACGGCCGGCTGCTCTTGGCCTTGGACGACTGCATCAATCCCAAAACGGGAAGGAAGATTTTCGGCTGCAACAAGGTCTTCGACCACGCCGCCAAGCAGAATCAGTCAAAATATCCGTGGGCCCAAAACATCGTTGCCATTGGTTTGTTAAAAACAGTCAAGGGACGATGGGCTTGTCTGCCGCTGAGCTACCGATTTTATCATTTGAAAAAGAGCATTGAAGCCATCAATCGGACTTTTAGCGGGCACCAGGTCGCATTTGAGACCAAGCTGGCCCAGGCCGCTGACATGATCACCGAAATTGCCGGGGCCTTTGGTTCCGCTCCCATCATAACGATCACCGACTCATGGTTTGGCAACAACGGCCTGTGGAAACCCCTGCATCACGAACTGGGCGACCGGTTTCACCTGATATCCCGGCTGCGCGCCAACAACACCCTTTTCGATCTGCCCGGCCCGCGTCGGAAAAAGGGAGTGGGGCGACCCCGCAAATACGGCAAGCAGCTGGGCAATGCCTCATCGCTGGCGGTGGCCTTCAAGGTGCTTGCCGGCGAATACCTCGTCAATCTCTACGGTCGCAAGCGGACCCTTCTTGCCTGCGACTGCGTGGTGATGCTCAAAACGCTCAAATGTCCGGTCAAGGTCGTATGGATCTATCGCAAGACCAGGTGGGTGGCCCTTTTTTCAACCGACCTGACGCTCTCCGTTTCGCAGATCATCGAATACTATGGCGCCAGGTGGAAGATCGAGGCCGCTTTCAAAGAGCTAAAACAGGATGTCGGCAGCTCCGAGACACAAACCCGGCATCCCGTTGCCGTGATGAACCATCTTCACTTTTGCATGATGGCCACGTCGGTTGCCTGGATTTACGCCAGCCGCTTGGCAAAAACACCCAACCGCCGGCATGTCGTGAAAGGTCGCGACCATTTCGCCTTTTCCGATGTCCGCAGATCAGTGGCTAAAGCCGCCATGGATGATAATTTTGGTGTACTTTTCCCGGTACCCCACAAATCCACCGTAAATTCTCTCGTGGCCGTACTGCTGCGCATAGCGGCGTGATGCTTTTTTAGGAAACTTCAGATAAGAGAAGATCAGGATTTTGCGAATCAGCGGCATCAACGGTGCAAAATCTGCGGCAACGGCCATTGGATCAACTCCCTGCCTGCGGTGCTGGGGCGAGCGCCGGTTGACGGACCGACGCGGGGCACACCAGGACTGTTTTCCTCACAGTAAAACCGGGCCGCGCGCCGCTCAGCCGGCCACGGCCGACCCCCGGCCTGCGGCCAGGTCCTGGGCCTGGGCGGCCGTGATCGCCATGACATTGACGACATTCTCCATATCGGCCCCCCGCTGAAGAACATTAAAGGGCTTGCTGATACCCATCAAAAGGGGCCCCACCGCTTTGGCCCCGCCCAGGCGCTCCAACAGTTTGTAGGCGGCGTTGCCGGCCGCCAAATCCGGGAAAATCAACACATTGGCGGCTTCCGCGAGCCGATTGAAGGGAAATTCGCGGTTCAGGATCTCCCCGCTAACGGCGGTGTCGGCCTGCATTTCGCCGTCGATGACCAGATCCGGGCGGCGCCTACGGGCCAGGTCAACCGCCGCCGCCACCCGCTGGGCATCCGGTTGCCGCACGCTGCCGAAATTGGAGAAGGAAAGCATCGCGACCCGTGGGCGAAGGTCGAAAAATTCCGCCATCTCGGCCGTCATGAGGGCGATTTCGGCCAGATCGGCGGCGTCGGGGTGAATGTTGACGGTGGTATCGGCAAACAGCAGGGTCCGGTCGCGGGTGATCATCAGGTACACCCCCGAGACCTTGGCCGCCCCCGCCCGGCGGGGGATCACCTGCAGCACCGGCCGAATCGCATCCGGGTAGGAGCGCACGATCCCGTGCACCTGCCCGTCCACCAGCCCTTCCAGCACCAGCATCGCCCCGAAGACGTAGCGGCTGCGCATCCGCCGCTGGGTGTGAGCCAGCGACCACCCTTTGCGGCCGCGGGCGGCAAAGAGTTTGGCCACGAAGGAATCGTAGAGCGGGCTCTTGAGGTTGTCCAGGATTTCGATGCCCTCCAGGGAGAGCTGCAGCGCGTCCGCCTGGTTTCTGATTTCGGTTTCGTTTCCCAGCAGGACCGGAAGGGCGATATTTTCCCTGGCGGCATGGTGCGCGGCCCGCAGAATGACCGGGTGATTGCCCTCGGGCAGCACGATCCGCCGGGGGGCCTGCTGGGCACGGGTGATGACCTTGCGCAGGATCTCGCGCTCGGGCCCCAGCAGGGTCTCCAAACGGTTGACATAGACGTTATGACCGGGCAGAGGCAGGCGGGCCACGCCGGATTTCACCGCCGCGGCGGCCACGGCCGGCACGACCCGCAGCAGGACCCGGGAGTCCAGGGGCTTGGGTATAATGTACTCCGGCCCGAACCGGATCGGCCGCCCGCCGTAGGCCCGCAGCACGCTGTCGGGCACGTCTTCGCGCGCAAGGTCCGCCAGGGCCTTGACCGCGGCGATTTTCATCTCCTCGGTGATGGCCGTTGCCCGAACGTCCAGGGCGCCTCTGAAGATGTAAGGAAAGCCCAGCACGTTGTTCACCTGGTTGGGGGTGTCGGAACGGCCGGTGGCCACCACCGCATCCGGCCGCAGGGCCCTGGCCTGTTGATACTCGATTTCGGATTCGGGGTTGGCCAGCGCGAAGACGACCGGCTTGGGCGCCAGGGCGGCCAACATTTCCGGGGTGAAGGCACCCTTCACCGAAAGGCCCACCAGGACGTCCGCACCTTGGACGGCCTCCAGCAGGGTGCGGGCCGCGGTGTCGGCCGCAAACGCGGCTTTGTAGGGGTTGATGCCCTCGGTGCGGCCCGTGTGGATCACCCCCTGGGAGTCCACCACCAGGAGATGCGCCGGATTCACCCCCAGCTGGCAGTAGATCCGGGCGCAG
>JASFIY010000439.1:0-3375 GCA_050122415.1 Desulfobacteraceae bacterium | reverse complement strand
TTCCGGCGGCTGCCGGCGCACCCTGCCGGGCCGAGGTGAGCCTGCCGGTTTTGCGGCACCCCCAGGGAAAACAAGATCGCCCCGGCCCTGCGCGCCTGCGAGGGACCGGGGCGTTTTTTGCGGACCGCCGGCGCCGCTAAAATCAGGGCATCTGATGGGTCCTCCCAAGACCCCGGCTGCGGAATCCCGGCATTTCGACCCTTCAGGCCACCGAGCTCGTTTTTGGAAATGGCACCACCTTCGCAGCCGCACCGGCGGCCGCCGCTTTGGGCGTCGTGTGGCCGTTTGGCGCATATTCCGGAACGATTTGGTTCAGCAGCGCGCGGATGCCCTCGGCGTCTTGATCGCGGGCGAGCTCGCTCAACCGGCCGATCTGCCGGTTGAGTTCGCCCAAATTGCAGGCCGCACCCTGAATGACCAGGATCTTTTCGTGAGGGGTGGGGACGATGTCCTCGCCCACGGTGATCAATTCTTCGTAGAGTTTCTCACCGGGCCGAAGCCCCACGTATTCGATGGGGATGTCCACATCCGGCTCGAACCCCGACAGGCGGATGAGGTCCCGGGCCATGTCCTCGATCCGGATGGCGGTGCCCATGTCCAGGATAAATATTTCCCCCCCCTTGCCCATGGCCCCGGCTTGGAGGATGAGCTGGCTGGCTTCCGGGATCGTCATAAAAAAGCGCGTGGCCTCCGGGTGGGTGACGGTCACCGGGCCCCCCTGGGCGATCTGCCGTTGAAACAGCGGCACCACGCTGCCCACGCTGCCCACCACGTTGCCGAAGCGCACGGTCATGAAGCGGGGGCCGCTGTCGGCCGTGTTTTTCCGGCATTGCACGAGCATTTCTGCCACCCGCTTGCTGGCCCCCATGACATTGACCGGCCGAACCGCCTTGTCGGTGGAAACGAAAACAAAGCGCTCGACCCCATGATGATCGGCCGCCTCGACCACATTGCGGGTGCCGACGATGTTGTTGGTCACGGCCCGCCAGGGCTGCAACTCCAGCATCGGCACGTGCTTGTAGGCGGCCGCGTGAAACACCACCGCCGGCTGATGCTGGTCAAAGGCGGCCGAAAGCAGGGGTTCGTCCAGGATGTCGCCCAGAATGGGCTGGATCTTGGTGAATCGGAAGTGTCGTTTGAGCTCGAGATCCAATTCGTAAAGGGGGCTTTCGGCGCGCTCGAAAAGCACCAGTTTGGCGGGGTTGAAGCGGCAGATCTGGCGGCAGAGTTCGGAGCCGATGGAGCCCGCGGCACCCGTTACCAAGACGACGTTGCCGGCGATATCGTTTCCGATTCGTTTCTCGTCGAGCTTGACGACCTCCCGGCCCAGAAGGTCGCGGTAGGCGACCTCCCGGATGGCGCGCAGCGAAACACGGCCGTCGATCAGCTCTTTGTACCCCGGAATGGTTTTAAACGGGACTGCCGACTTTTTGCAGAGATCGACGATGCGACGCATCTGAGCACCTCTGGCGGAGGGGATGGCGATCAGGATCTCGTCGACTGCAAGTTTTTTGGTGAAAAGCTCAACCTGGTCGATGGAACCCAACACCGGCGCGCCGTGAATCTTTTTTCCCTGCTTGGTTGCGTGATCGTCCAGAAACCCCACGATTTGGTACTTCAGGTATCCATTGTTGCGAATTTCGCGGTGAATGGTTTCCCCGCAGTTGCCCGCCCCGATGATGAGAAGACGCCGCTGATTTTTCCGCCTGTGAGAGAACAGGTTTTTCAGTCGTTTCCCCAAGGCGATGTCCTGGTTTGAGTCTTCCAGGATTTCGAAGAAAAATCGCACGAAAAGCCGCAACCCGCCGATGAAGAAAATTGTGAGGCACCAGTCGATGACAAAAGCGCTTCTGGGAAAGCCGATGAAGCGAGTGGCCAGCAGAATGCCGGTGAAAATGATCAGCGAACTGATCGTGGCGGCCTTGATCACGTTGATCAAATCCCGCACTCCGGTAAACCGCCACATCCCCTTGTATAGATCGAAGAACTGAAAGACGAACACCTTGGTCAGGAGAAACAGCGGCAGGATTTTCATCAGATTGGTCTGGTAGATCGGAATAAAGCGGAAATCCAGGCGCAGCAGGTAGCTGATCTGGATGGCGGCAACCAGCAGGATGAGATCCAAAACCACGATGACCACAAAATTTCTGTAGATATGCATCGGTCTTTCCCCGATTCATGCCCAAGGGTCCGTCAATGCGTAACGCCCTCCCCCCGAAAGGTCTTGGCCAGGGTCAGGAGGATGATCCTCAGGTCAAAGCGCATCGAGCGGTTTTTCAGGTAGAACCCATCATAGGCCACTTTGACGGGAATCGGCAGCTCATCGCGGCCGTTGACCTGGGCCCATCCGGTTATGCCGGGTTTGAGGGTGTGGACCCCCCGGGAGGTCCGAAGCCCGATCAGATCTTCCTGATTGAACAACGCCGGCCTGGGGCCGACAAAGGTCATGCGCCCCTGAAGCACGCTAAAAAGCTGAGGGAGTTCGTCGAGGCTGGTTTTTCTCAGAAATTTACCGATACCTGTAACATAAACTTCCGGGTTTTTCAAAAGATGCGTGGCCACGGCGGGGGTTTCCGCCCGCATGGTGCGAAACTTGGGCATCCGAAATATCCGGTTGCCGGCGCCCACCCGAAACGACCAATGGATGACGGGGCCGGGCGAGGTCCCCTTGATTGCAAGGGCGATCAGTACCATGGGCAACGCCAACAGGCCCAGCAGAAGAACGCCCAAACCGGCATCGAAGGCCCGTTTGAAGCGGTCGTAGCTCTTCTGCCGTGGATCGACGGGCACATTCATTTTATCGCAACCAGCAAAAGGAGAAGAGCCCCAAACCCTCGGCTTCCCATGCGAATTTACGGTTTTGGCGAGAAGAGCTGCGCGGCCTGGAATTGCCGCGGCGAAAATTTCAAATCGGCTTCGGCCGCGGCGTGATCGAATACCAGATCCTGGTTCATCCGTTTGGCCACGGCGTACCAGCCGGGCCGGCTGCCTGGCAAAAGGCTCACGAACAGCGCGCCAATCCTAAAGACCCAAAGGGGCAGCGGCAAAAAAAGCGGACGCTTACCGAGAGCGTCGAACACGCGGCTGACCATGGCGCGGTAGGTCAGGACTTCAGCGCCCGAGAGGTTGTAATCCCGGACACCCGAGGGCGGCGCATCCAGCGCGGCCAGGCAAGCCTGCGCAACATCCCCGGCGTGCACCGGCTGCCGCAGCCCCGAGGCCCGGCCGCAAACCGGGAAAAAGCCGAAGCGGCGGATAAACCGGGCCACCTCGCCGATATTGCGATCCCGCCCGTAGCCGTAGATCAAGGTCGGGCGCAGGATGACGGCTGATGCCCGCCGGGACCCGGCCCACTGCCGCAGCCTTTGCTCTCCC
>JASFIY010000438.1:0-3379 GCA_050122415.1 Desulfobacteraceae bacterium | reverse complement strand
AAATAATGGCACCTCTGGCTTGTCTTTTGGCCCGTCACCGGCGTTACATTCGCCGGCACATATCCCGATATGCGCCGGCGAATGTGCCTGGGTGACGAACCAAAATCCGGCGCCATATTGTGCAATTATTTATTGCCGCGACCCTAAAGGGGGAGGGGACAGCGCGCCGTGTTCAAGACCGGCGGCGGGCACGGGAAGTCAGCCGAGCGTCAGCTGCGCCGGTAGGCCGCAGCCATTTGCTCCGCTTCGGCCTTGATTTCAGCGGCCAGGCGCTCGGGCGCCAGAACCCGGGCAGCCCCACCCCAGCCCAGCACCCACGCCCGGGTCTCCGCGGTCAGCGCGGTTTCGGCCTCGTAAACGATGGAGCCGTCGGGGTTGCGGCGGATCCTCTGGCCGGGGTGCCAGGTGCGCTCTTCAATGTAGCCGGCAATCCTCTCGGAAAACCAGACCCGCAGGGTGACCGGTTTTCCTGCAAACGCCCCGCACCCCCCGCCCATAAAGGCGGTGAGGTCAAAATCGTCGGGGACCTCGAAGGCCTCCTCGGTTTTTTCCACGGCGCGGATCCGGTTCAGGGCGAAAATGCGGACATCCTGGCGCAAACGGCAAAACCCCACCACGTAAATTGCACCCCGCAAGTGCCAGATCTTGTAGGGGGCCACCACCCGTTGCGACCGGGTCTTGCGTCCCATGGCCGCATAGTCCAGCCGCACGCAGTGCTTGCGGATCGCCGCCTCGGTGATCGTCTCCAGGGCGGCGCGATGGGCGCCGTAGTCGCGGTAGGGCTCGAAGCCCGTCTGAAAGGTCCGGCTGATGGCCTCCAGGTGGGTTAGCTGGGACGGTTTCAGGGTGGCGCGGATTTTATTGAAAAAGGTTTCCAGCGCGTCATAGAAAAAGGTGGTTTTCAAGGGGGTTAAAACAGATTTGCTCAAGTAGAGAGCGAAGAGCTCACGCGCGGTCAGAGGGATCGGGGTCTGATCCTGGCGGGTCTCCAGCAGGGCCCAGCGGTTGCGGCCGTCCCGCCGGTCGTTGAAAATCGGGAACCCGCCCACCTGCAGGGCTTCCAGGTCACGGTAAATGGTGCGCACATGGCAGCCCAGCCGCCGGGCCAGTTCCCCGGCCCCCACGCCGCCGCGCAACCTGATCAAATGCTGGAGTATCTGCCACTGCCTACCGAGCTGATCACCGCGGGCCATGACGCCTCCTTTTGCGCAAACGGTGGTGTGGGGCCGGTTCCAGAAAAAACGCTGTCAAAGGGGAAATTCCATGGGGTTTCAGCTGGTCGCCGCCGCCGTTTTGCTGCTGCTGGTGGGCGCCGGCTGCCTGGCGCTGCAGCGGCTTAAAAGTGGAAGCCCGCGACGCGCCGACGGTCAGGGGCGGGTCACCGGGCACTGTGGGGAAAGCGTGGCCATCGGTCTTTGCTTCAGCGGGGAGCGGGTGGTTGAGGCCGCCGCCCGCTCCGACGGCTGCGCCTACAGCTGTACGTGTGCGCTGGCAGCCGCCCGTCTGGCCAGGGGGCGAAGCGCCGCGGAGATTCTCGACATCAGCGCTGCGGCCATCGAACGCGCCGCCGGCGGGGTCCCCGCCGACCATCGCCACTGCGCGCTCCTCGCGGCCGCCGCCCTGCGGGCCGCCGTGGACGACTACATGCAGCCCGGACGCGACGCCGCCGCGCAGCGGCGGGACCCGTCGCCTTGAGGTGGCAAAGGTTCTACTCGGTCTGGGGTCGGGCAGGGCTGCAAGCGGAACCGGCGTTTCAGATAGCGGGAAAGATGATGGTGCGTTTATCGGGCTCCGGATGGGGGCGGTAGAGGATCGCCGTGTGGCCGATGATCCCCACCAGCTCGCAGCCGGTCTCGGCGGCGATGGCCGAGAGAATGGCCTTTTTCGGCTCCTTTTCCTTGTGCTCGTTGAATTTGAGCTTGAAGAGCTCGTGTGCCAGGAGGGCTTCTTCCACCGACCGGCAGACTCCCGCATTGAACCCTTTCTGCCCGATGGTGACGATCGGTTTGAGGCTGTGGGCCAGTCCCTTCAAGTACTTTTTCTGAGCGTTCTTCAGCATCCAGACCTTTCCCGGGTCCATCAGAAAACCCCGGTTTACCGAATTCCTTGGTTTGTCTGGCCGGCGCGGGGCGGTGTCCGCAACCGCCGTAGATTGGCAACCGCAGCGGGATGCGAACAAACCCGGCGGTCAGCTCGATGAAACGCTGAAAAGTCAAAATTCAGACGGTTTCCAAAAAAGGCCACGTCCAAGGCGCGTAAATCTCGAGGCGTGAGGCGCACCCATGCACGCCGCAGCGACTTCGAGAAGCGGCGCAGCGCAGGAATCGGCCTTTTTGCGAAACCCTCTGCTTCATACCCGAGACGGTGGTCATTGGCAAGGGGTAAGCGGCGGAGTTGAGGGCAGGGCTCGGCAAGCGGAACTAATAGAGCGCCATTTCGGTGGCATACTCCCGGCCGTCGAAAATGCGGTCCACCACCGGCCGGTTGTTCTCCAGCAGATCGATGAAATTGACCCCCACTTCAAAGAGGTTTTTCTCGCAGGACCAGGTGTACCACCGGATTTCAACCTTGGACTCGATTTCGCCGTCCGGCGTGAAGATCGTCAACCACAGATCCGGCTTGTGGCGGCTGATCATCAGGTGCTGGTTCAGGACCGACAGGTTGTCGGTATACAGCAGTACCCCTTTGAGGCAGAAATTGCTCACCGTGACCGTCATGACCTCCTCGAAGCCGACAAAGTGCGCTTTCAGGACGGCATTCCAGGATACTGTCAAACGTTTGTCCAGTCGGCGATCTTTTCGCCAGAAATGCATTTCGTCTTCCTCCTTCGGACAGTTTTGACGGATCGTGCGGTGCGGCCCCTAACAGAGAGGCGGCCGCGGCCGCCCCCTCAATGCAACCGGGCTTTCCCTTGTATCGTCCCAAACCCCCTCCGGCTTTACCTTTAAATAACTTCAACAGCCTGTTTTTTTTGATTATTGGATGTCAATCCGGCTTTCCTCCGGGACCGGCGGCGGGGGAGACCGTCGAAAAATCGGTTTTTCCGCCTCGGTGCTGCCGCCGGGTGGTGGTTTAGCGATGGTCAGGGGCCCGGAAGCGGATTTTTTCTTTGAAATCAAATTGATTTTCCCTTAGATAAAATGTCTACCCGGGCGGGCACCGGCAAACAGGTTTTGGCAAACCGCGGCGGCAGGCTTCCGCAGGCGGGGGGCAGCCGGCCGCCCGATCTATTCCCAGTCAGGGATCGGGCATCGGAAACGACCGTCCATTTTGGGGGACATCTTAGGGCCTCGGCAAGAAATAATTGCACATCTTGCTTGTCTTTTGGCCCGTCACCGGCGTTACATCCGCCGGCACATATCCCGATATGCGCCGCCGA
>JASFIY010000437.1:0-3382 GCA_050122415.1 Desulfobacteraceae bacterium | reverse complement strand
CCGGGGCCCTTCGGGCTGCCCTGCGCTTCTCGCAGCCGGCGGGCCCTGTGGAACTCGCTTGCGCTCAGACAGCCACAGGGCCTTTATCGCCGGCTGCTGCGATGCTCGGCCCGGGACGATGGGACATAACGCCGACCTCAACAAAGATGAAGCGGTAAAAAGTCGAAAACCAGACGGTTTCGAAAAAAGCTCAAGTTCAAGGCGCGCAAATCTCAACGGCGTGAGGCATACTATTCTACGCCGCAGCGACTTCGAGATGCAGCGCAACGCAGAAATTGAGCTTTTTGCGGAACCGTCAACAAAGGGAAAATCGCGCCCAACCTGTCACTCAATGGCCTGGAATTTTCTCATGAAACGCCGGTCGATGAGATCCTTGACGATGAAGGCCGGGCGCCCGCCGAAGGTCAGCCAGCGTTTGTGCAGCACGCCGCGCCGATCACCTAAATTGAAAATCAGCAGGTAGTCCCCGCCGGGGTTGAAGGGCTGAAGGTCCCCCCCATTCAGGGCGGCCTTGAGATTGTGGAAAAGCACGGGGTTTTGCCGGACCGCATACACTCCCACCCTGTTCAGGGGCTGCTCTTGAAAATAGATGCAGTCCCCTCCCCCGAACATTTCCGGGTACCGGGTGCTTTGCAAAAAACGGTTGACGCGAAGACCGCCGTCGGGCCCGGTGGGCAGCCCCGATGCCTTGAAGATGGGGGAGGGTTTGACGCCCAGCGCCAAAAAGACAAAATCCGCCGCATGGGTCTGCCCTGATTTCAGCCGGATCTGGTCGCCCTGGATGGCGGCAACGTAGTCGTTTTCGATGATGCGGATGCCGCGCCGCTGCAACTCGCGTTTGACCCGCAGGCGGACCGCCTCGGGGAAGGGGTCCATCAGCCGACTTGCGGAAAAGATCGTCACGGTGGGTCGCTGCCCGCCGGCTTCGGCTGCCAGCTGCAGAATGTTGCCCGAAATTTCGGCCGCCGATGGCCCGCCGCCCACCACCGCCACCCGGACGGGGCCGCTACCCACCATCTCGATGAGCCGCCGCCGGGCTTCCATCAGCCGTTCGATGGGTTTGACGGGGAAAAAATTTTCGCCTTTCTCGACCACCGGCGCCTCGGGCACATAGCTGCCGGCGTTGAACGAAATCACGTCGTAGGCTGCGGTTTGCCCGGAATCAAGAAATACGGTTCGGGACTCGGGGTCTATCCGCGCGACTTTGGCGACGATGAATTCCCCCCCATATTTTTCCACCACCTGCCGGGTGGCAAACCGGATCTCATCGGGGCTGTAAGTACCCCCCAGCATGCCCGGCCCCATCCCGGAGTAGTAGTGGTACTCCGAGGGGCCAATCACCGTCACCCGGTGGCCGGCGGCCGTCAATTCACCCAGCCCGGCAAGGGTCAGCATGTGGGCGTGGCCCCCGCCGACAAGTACCAGATGCTTTTCCATAACCCTACCCCACAAATCCATTTTAAATAAAAAACACCCGCTTCCTTGCTTTTTTATGGGCCAAATCCCATAATGTCAATGGGATAAAAGCCCTTCTCACGGCGCTTGCAAATGAAGACCAAACCAATCACCAAAACGTCCACCGAACGCGACCGCCCCGCGGCCAGGCGGCCGGCTGCGCCCACACCCACCGAGACCATCCTGGAAAGCATTTCCGACGGGGTTTTCACGGTGGACCCGGACTGGCGCATCACCTCGTTCAACCGCGCGGCCGAGGAGATTACGGGCGTCCCGCGCTCCGAAGCCCTCGGCCGGCGCTGCTCGGAGGTGTTCCGCTCCAGCATGTGCGGGGCGGATTGCGCCCTGCAGGAAACCCTCAAGACGGACAAGCCGATCATCGGCAAATCGGGCTTCATCATCGACGCCGAGGGCGAGCGCAGGCCCATCAGCGTCTCCACCGCGGTTCTGCGCGATGCCGATGGGCGGGTGATCGGGGGTGCGGAAACCTTCCGCGATCTCTCCGAGGTGGAGGCCCTGCGACGCGAACTGGAAGGCCGTTTCCGGGTGGGTGACCTGGTGAGCCGCAGCCCGCTGATGCAGCGGGTCTTCGAGGTCCTGCCGGCCATCGCCGTCAGCCCCAGCACGGTGCTGATTCTCGGGGAGACCGGCACCGGCAAGGAGCTGGTGGCCCGCACCCTCCACGATCTGAGTCTGCGGCGCAAGGGACCGTTCGTGGCGGTCAACTGCGGGGCCCTGCCGGACACCCTGCTCGAATCCGAGCTTTTCGGCTACAAGGCCGGGGCGTTCACCGGGGCCCGGCGGGACAAACCCGGACGGTTCGCGATGGCCAGGGGCGGAACGCTTTTCCTGGACGAAATCGGCGAGATCAGCCCGGCCCTGCAGGTGCGGCTGCTGCGGGTGCTGCAGGAGCGGACCTATGAACCTCTGGGGGCCACCCGCAGCGAACCCGCTGACGCCCGCATTCTGGTCGCCACCAACCGCAACCTGACCGAGCTGACCCGCCGGGGCGCCTTCCGCGAAGACCTCTACTACCGCATCAATGTCGTGCGGGTGGAGCTGCCGCCGCTGCGCCGGCGCAAGGAGGACATCCCGTTTCTGGTGGAGGAGTTCATCCGGCGCTTCAACCGGCTGCATCGCAAGTCCATCGGGGGCATCGGAACCGACGCGCTATCGCTGCTGATGGCCCATGATTGGCCCGGCAACGTCCGCGAGCTGGAAAACGTCATCGAAAGGGCCTTCATCCTCTGCAGTGGGAAGGTGATCGAGATTGCCCACCTGCCCGAGGAGTTGACCGCGCGGCGCGATTCCTCCCCGGCACCCAGCGGCATCCAGAGCGCCCACGACCTGCTGGACGCCCGCTGCCTGCAGCTGGCCCTGGAGCGCAACGACTTCAACCGCTCGGCCGCGGCGCGTGAACTGGGAATCCACAAGAGCACCTTTTTCCGCAAAATCAAGCGACTGGGCATCAGCCTGCCGGCCGCCAACGGCCGATCCCACCGGCAAAAATAGTCGCGGCAAAGCGCCCACGCAACCACCCGATGGTCGCACCATTGCGACTTTAGAACCCCCCGACGCCACCGCCATTTTAAAAATTTATCAACTATTTCAGACAAATATAATTTATTTCAGGGCTGTTTCCAAATTTGGCACAGCCCATGCTCAAGGTTGGGTATCGAAGCGCTGATGGGCTCAGCGGCTCACACGACCATCGACGCCGATGCCAAACCCAGGTCACCCCGGCTCCAAAGGAGGAAAGAATGGCGAAAATCGGATTGCTCCGCTGTGAAAAAAACGAGGGCCGCTGCCCGCTGACCGGCTGTCTGAACAGCCTCAAAAACGGGGTCGAGGGCTTCTCCGGCCACGACCACCCGGAACTTGTGGGCATCTTCACCTGCCGCTGCCCGGGAGACGATGCGGTCGCCCT
>JASFIY010000436.1:0-3386 GCA_050122415.1 Desulfobacteraceae bacterium | reverse complement strand
CCGTCTCGGGGGTGCCGGGGGCCAGTTCGATGACCCGGGCAATGCCGGGGACGTGAAACGCCTCGAGCGCGCCGAAGTCGATTTCGCCGCTGCCCGGCGGGAGGTGGTCGGTCAGGCCCCGGGCGTCGTGGAGATGCAGGCCGACAAGGTGTTTGCCGTTGGCCGCCAGCAGGCTTTGGGGGGTGCAGATGCCCAGGGCCGCGTGGCGCTGGGCGTGGCCGGTGTCGTGCCAGTAGCCCAGGGGGGCGCCGGCAAACTCCCCGAAAAGAAGCGCAAAGTCTTCCGGGCCGGGAAGTTCGTGGAAGTGGGCCCGATTTTCCAGGCCCAGCCGCAGACCGTGCCGGTCGGCCAGGCGCAGCAGGGTATCCAGGCTGAAGCGCAGGGCATCCAGGTGGGGGCCTTTGAGCCGGTCGCGCCGGGCCAGTTTGCGGGCTGCAAATTCGCGGCCGCGCTCGCTGCGGATCTGGTCGGTGTCGAACAACCGCTGCCAGACCGGGAGCTCGGGATCCATCACCACCCGCCCGCAGTGCAGGACCACCACCCCGGCCTCCAGCTCGGCGGCGATCTCCAGGGTGCGGGCGCTCAGGGCAACGGCCCGGCGCCGGGTCTCTTTTTCGCGGTCCGAGAGGGAGAGCAGATCGCCGCTGGGGCTGAAACGGGCCATGTCGGCGGGATGGGGGCAGAAATTGTGGACGCTCACCACCGTCAGGCCGGCGCGCTTGAGCGCCGCCGGCATCGGCCCGAAGGTTTTGGCGCCGATGCGGTAGTCCAGTTCGACGCCCGGGACCCCGTGTCGGGCCACGGCCGCCAACAGCGCAGGGCCGTCGCTGAGGGTCGAAGAACACCACGAGGTGGACAGGGCGAGCATCTGGGCGATCCTAATCTTAAGCGGGAACGGGAGGCGGCGACCGACGCCTGGTCAAGCTGGCGACGTAGCAGATGCCGCTCTGGATTACAAGAGCCGCGGCACTGCCCCAGGTTCTCCGCAAGATGGCAGGCGCCAGGGGGAGAAGCGCCTTTTCCGGGGCTGCCGCGTCCTCAAACCCCTTGACTTCCCCGGGCGCCGTTGCCATAAAAAGTACTTTGGCCGCCGCCCCTCAGCCCGCGCCGCGGCGGTGACGATCCCATCCAGCGGAGGTTTGCGACCATGACAGCGTCCCCCCAAGCGGCGGCCTTTCGGATTCAGACCGAACCCTACTATCTGGCCGCCGGCAACGAGATCCCGTTGTTCGAGGCGGCCTATGACGCCCGCCTGCCGGTGATCCTCAAGGGGCCCACCGGCTGCGGCAAGACCCGCTTCGTGGAGTACATGGCCTACCGCCTGGCACGGCCGCTGATCACCGTGGCCTGTCACGAGGACCTGTTCGCCTCCGACCTGATCGGCCGCTACCTGCTCAAAAACGATGAAACCGTCTGGGTCGACGGCCCCCTGACCCTGGCGGTGCGCATCGGCGCCATCTGCTACCTGGACGAGATCGTCGAGGCCCGCAAGGACACCACGGTGGTCATCCACCCGCTGAGCGACAACCGCCGGACCCTGGCCATCGACAAGAAGGGCGAGATCCTGCGGGCGCACCCCGATTTTCTGCTGGTGCTTTCCTACAATCCCGGCTACCAGTCGGTCCTCAAGGACCTCAAGCAAAGCACCCGCCAGCGCTTCGTGGCGCTGGATTTCGACTACCCCGCCGCCGACCAGGAGGCCGAGATCGTGGCCCGCGAGGGCGCCGTCGAACTCGTCACGGCCGCCAAGCTGGTCTCGCTGGCCGGCAAGATCCGCAATATCCGCGAGCAGGGCCTGACCGAAGGCGCCAGCACGCGGCTCCTGATCTACGCGGCGCAGCTCATGCGCCGGGGGGTGTCCGTCCAGCAGGCCTGCCGCAGCGCCATCTGCCTGCCGCTGACCGACGACGACGGCCTGCAGGAGACCCTCAACGACCTCATCGAGGACATTTTCTGATGTCCACTCGCCGCCTTTTCCTGCCATGACCCCCACCCCGGATGCCCTCTGCCGCAGGTTGGCTGCCGCCGATCCCGAGACCGCCCGTCAGCTGGCCGCCGAGTTGGAAGGCTTTCCGGGCCCGATCGCCGCAGAGACCGCCGAGTGGCTGCTGGCGGACGTTATCCGGGCCCTGAGCCAGGAAACCGCCCTGGGCCGGACCATCGGCTGGGGCTACTGCCGCCTGATCCGGGCGGGGGCGCCCGCGGACCAGGTGGCCGAATACCACCGCCTGGTGACCGAATTCGGCCAGAAGGGCCCGAGGGTCGGAACGATCATGGCCGAGCATCTGGCGCGGGTGCTGGCCGTGAACCGGCCGGGGTTGCAGGACCGCTTCCTGACCACGGTCGGCATCATGCTGGCCCAGGGGCCCTTCACCCTCAAGGGCCCCCTGGAAGGGTTGGCGCGGCTGCTCGCGGCCGGTGACCGCGACGCCGCGGACCTCTTTCTCGGCCTGCTGCGGGACATCTTTTCCCAGGAGCTGACCTACGGCGAGTGCCAGCGCTTCGCCATCGCCCTGCCCAAGGCCCTCCTGGCGCTCACCCCGGAAAAGAGGAGTTGGCAGCTCCGGCAGCTGCGGCGGGTGGCGCGGACCACCTTCCGGCTGGTCGAGCCCTATTTGGAGGGCTTCGCCCGCAAGCTTCACCTCTTGTCCGAAACCCCCCTGAACCGCTTCGTCTCCCAGGGCCTCGCCAAGGCCGCCCGCGATGAAACCCTCGCCGCCCGCTACCTGGCCCTGGTGGCCGACGCGGCGGTCACCGATTTCGCCGCCCTGCAGGTGGCCGTTCCGCTCAGCCAGGTCCAGGGGCGCCTCAGCCGCTACCTGCGGGCGCGCACCGGGCTGCCCATCGCCATCCGGCCGCTCTCGTCCCTCCCCGGTTTTTTGACCGCCGGCGGGGCCGCACCGCCGCTGGTCTGCTCGGACGGCAGGGCGATCTATCTGCCCGACGAGATCAGCCGCTTCGGCAGCCAGGCCGCCAATCTGGATCTTTTCAAAAGCCTGACGCGCCTGGAGGCGGCCGACCACGAGTTCGGCACTTACGGCTTCGATCTCGACAAGCTGGGCGACCATCTGGCCCAGCGGCCGGAGCGGGCGCCGCTCTTTGGGCAGCTGCAGGCCCGGCTGGCTCCGGACGGGGGCGGGGTATCGGACCTGGAGCGGTTCTGCGCCGCGTTTCCCCACCCCGGCCTGGCGGCGGATCTTTTCACCGTCTTCGAACACGGTCGGCTGCGCCTGGCCCTGGCGGCCGTCTACCCGGGTCTGGCCCGACTAACGCTGCCGCTGCTGCAGGCGGAGGCCCGGCAGCGGGCGCCCGATCCCGGGGGCGGTGCGCTGCTGGATGCGCTCTATGACCGGATCGCCCTGGGGATGGGGGGTGTCGGCGCGCAT
>JASFIY010000435.1:0-3389 GCA_050122415.1 Desulfobacteraceae bacterium | reverse complement strand
CTTGCGGATGTACTGCCCGGCCCCTAAAGCCTGGGCCGCACGGACGCGCTCGGTTTCCGAAAAACCGCTGGCGATCAGGGCCTTCTGGCCGGGGACGATCTTTTGGATCCGGCGGTAGGTTTCCAACCCGTCCATGCGGGGGCCCATGATCATGTCCAGCACCAGCAGGTCCACCGAACTTTCGCGGAGGTAGGTCAGGGCCTCCTCCCCGCCGCTGACGCTGGCCGCCCGGTAGCCCAGTTTGGTCAGCATCCGGGTGGCGATGATGCGCTGGTCCTCCAGGTCGTCCACCACCAGCACGCGCTGCCCCGCACCCTGCAAGGTCTCCAGGGCGACGGACCCGGCCGCCGCGCAGAGGCCTTGGCGGGTGGTCGGGAAAAAGAGCGAAATCGACGTGCCCCGCCCTTCGCTGCTGAGAATGTCCACATAGCCGTGGTGGTCTTTGACGGTCCCCCAGACCACCGCCATCCCCAGACCGGTGCCGCTGCGTCCCATGACCTTCTTGGAGTAGAAGGGTTCGAAGATCCGCTGTTGGTCCTCGCTGGAAATTCCGATGCCGTCATCGGCGACGGTCAGGACGACGTAATCGCCGGCGGGAATTTCATCGTAGCCCTGGACGGGCCGGTCCAAACGGCGGTTTTCGGTCGCCACCCGGATGCCGCCGCCGCGGGGCATGGCCTCGGCGGCGTTGGAGACGAGGTTCATGACCGTCTGCGAGAGATGAACCGGGGACCCCAGGATGTTCGGCAAGTCCTGGGGCAGCTTTTTGGCCAGCTGCGCCCGGGGGTGATAGGCCAGCAGTTTCTGGAACTCGGGGCTGACCAGATAGGCCTCGATCACTTCGTTCAGATTGACCACCTCGGTGACCACAACGCTTCGCCTGGCCAGGGTCAAGAGGTCCTGGACGATGCGCACGGCCTTCTCGCCGGAGGTTTTGATGGTCCGCAGCGGCGCCTGCAGCGGATCGTTCTCGGGCAGGTCCAGCAGCAGCAGCTCCGGATAACTGACGATCCCGGAGAGAATGTTGTTGAGGTCGTGGGCCACCCCGCCGGCGAGGGTCCCGATGGCCTCCATTTTCTGGGCCAGCTGAAGCTTGCGGGCCAAAGTCTCCCGCTCTTCCTCCGCCTGTCGGCGCTGTTGGATCTCAGAGGAGAGGCGCCGGTTGTTGGACACCAGCTCTCGGGTGCGCGTCTGGAGCTGGCGTTTGAATACCCAAAGGATCACGGCGGCCAGCAGCACCATGGCCACCAACACCGGCAGCACCCAGCGGGCCCAGGCGGGTACGGTGGGCTTGGTCCCGATGCCGAACCATTTCCCCAGGCTCCGGAAATAGACCGATTTTTCGTCGTTTTTGAGCCGCTTGAGGTGCTGGTCCAGGCGGAAGAGCAGGTCTTTTTCCTGGTTTTTGGGGGCGGCCCAGAAGAGCTTCTGGGGGCTGAGGATGATGGGGGTTTTGACGATTTTGTAGCGGCTCTCGTGGTGAAAACCGTAGGACTGGTTCACCAGGCCGACATCGCATTTGCCGATTTCCACCAGCTTCAGGACGTCTTCGTTTTCGAACGCCTCGATAAAGCGGCTTTTGAGCTCGAACTGATCGAGGATTTTCCTGAGGTTGAGGAAATAGATGTCATCCATCAGGACCGCTATTTTTTTGCCGCTCAAATCCAGCAGGGATTCGACCCGGACCCGCTTGTTGGCGTAGACCTGCCCCCAATCGGTGAAGACGCTCTCGTAGTTGTAGTCGAAAACCCGGGTGCGCTCCGCGGAGTGGGCGATCACCCCCAGCAGATCGATGCGGCCGTTGCGCAGGTTGTCGAGGCACTCCGGCCATGTTCCCGGAACGTAGGCGATCTGCCAGCCCTCTTGACGGGCGATGTGTTCCAGCAGGTCGACATAGAAGCCGCCGGCAGCGCCGTTTTGATCGGTGTAGGCCAGAGGAATGTTGTCGTAGACGCCGACCCGGATGAGCCTGTCACCGCCCTGCACGGGAACGGCCGCCAGTAAAAGCAGCACCAGCAAGGACGGCAAGTGAAACCGCATGGCACCTTTCCTCATCGATACCGGGGGCGGCCGCCAAAGATCCGGTGACGTTCACGCGGGGGCAAGGGGCAACCGGTCCGGTACTTTTCTATCGGATCTTGGGTCAGACGGCTTGAAAAACCGGCCCGCCGGGACCGCCAGGGCCTTCCATCAGTCGAAAAGGAAAAACAATAGAAATTTTCTATCCATTAAATTTTTTATATTGATATTTTGAAATTGACTTGGGTTTCAAATCCCTCTAAATACAGACCTCATGATCATCGCCTGGTTTTCTTTCTCTTTCAGGGGTTTTCCGATGAAACGGCTTCCCGGTTTCACCTGAGCAAGCGCCATGCGTGCCGCCCGGGCTGGCAGGCGCAGGGCCGAACCGATGGACCGGCGGATGCCCCCCCGTCTTGGCTGACCCCCTTTCCGGTTCAATCCGCACCATCGGCTTGCCCGTTCACTTGTATTCCCCGCCAGAAGGCTGACCCTGCGGCTTTGCCTGTTGGGGGCTGACGGCAACGGCTGTCCCTGCGGCCGCCGAAAGGCGCAGCGATGGCGGGCTTTCATTCGAACCGTCGCCGTTTTGTTGAAGCCTGTGAAGGTGAGTCAAGTGATCCAATTCATACACCGGGACCCGAAATTCGACAAGCGCCTCGATGGCTTGCCCAAAGAGGGCAAAAAAGCCGCCAACGCGGCCCGCAAGACCCGGGAGATCATCGCCCGCATGCTAAACCGGAAAGGCCAGAGCCCCGAGCGTTTCGGGGGCTTGACCCATTACGGCGAGGCGCGCATCCCCAACTGCCTGAAGTATGATCTCGGCGCCGGCTACCGCATGGTGTGCATCAGCCGCGAGCCCCACCTGTTTCTGATGGCCATCGGGACCCACGACGAATGCCACCGCTGGATTGAAAACAATCGCGGGCTGGACCCCGCGCCGGATCTGTTCCGGGTCGAGTCCCTGGCTGTCAAAAACCGGCCGGCGAAGCGGCCGGCCGCGGACTCAAAGCGACCCCCGGCACCGCCGGAAGGCGATTTTATTTTCGGCGAAAACATCGCTGAGAGGGACTTGCGGCGGGTCTTCCGCGGACTGACCGGCGAAGGGCGATAGCCCACCGGCGCGCGCCCGGTTCGGCGGTCTGAATTTTTCATTCATTCATCATTTCGAGGAGGAGTTCATGAGCGAAGACTACCGCAGTATGTGGCAGCTGCTGGGGCTTGACCTGGCGGCCCACGACGCCCTGTTGAACGTCTTGGGGCAGGCCTATCAGGAGATCTTCCTGACCCAGAAAGAGCGCCCCCGGGGGATGGAATATTTCGACTTCGTCATGAGCGAGGTCCACGGCCTGCGGATCAAGGAGCTTCTG
>JASFIY010000434.1:0-3398 GCA_050122415.1 Desulfobacteraceae bacterium | reverse complement strand
TTCGTTGTTGCCCTCGGCGGGCGGCATGAGGCGATCTCCGAGATCGACGCCCAGCACCTGCAACCCGCGGGTTACGGCACTCGTTCCGCTGCGGTGCATTCCCAGGACAACGATGATTTTTTTCTCTCGGCTGTTTTTCATCGGCTAGATTTTTTTTCCACGGCGGCCTTGGCCCCCTGCTCGACACTTCTGAGGTAGTCCCCCAGGACGTCCCGGGCAGCGCCCTGGGCCTGGGTTTTGCCGTCTTCGATCCAGATGACGCGGTTGCAGACCTCCCGCAGCAGCGGCACGTTGTGTGAGACCAGGACCACCGTCTTGTCGGAGCGGATCCGCTCCTTCATGGCGGCGGTCGACTTTTTGCGAAATGCCTCGTCACCGACCCCCAGGACCTCATCCAGCAGGATCACATCCGGGTTTAAATGAAAGGCCACCGAAAACCCCAGGCGCGCGCGCATGCCGGTGGAATACGTGTTGACCGGTTCGTCGAAGAAGCCGTTCAGCTCGGAAAAGGCCACGATCTCATCCATCCGGGAGAGGATCTCTTTTTTGGTGGCCCCCAGCATCATGCCGTTTAAAACCGCATTTTCGCGGCCGCTCAAGAACGGCACGAAACCCGCCCCGATCGAGATCAACGAAATGCGCAGCCCGGGGCGATGAACCACAACCTTTCCGGTGTCGGGGGCGATGATCCCGGCCAGAACCCGCAGGAGGGTACTCTTGCCGACACCATTTTTACCGATCACCCCCAGGGTCTCACCCGAATGCAAGTCGAACGAAACATCCCGAAGGGCCCAGTAGCGCGAAGCCTTCAGGAACCGCTGCCGCCGGCTGTAATACAGGCCGACATGCTCCAGGCTCAAAATCCTGGTTTCGCAAATGTCCGTCGGGTTTGCTGCCATTTTGGGGAGTGAATGGCGGGTAGAGGCCAAGCCGCCCATTGTGAGATTAAAAGATAATTTTGGGGTACACCCGGTCGAAGCGTCGAAACAGCCACAGCGCCGAAATCAAAACAATTAAAGAAAACAATACCACCAAAAAGAGTTGATGCCAATCCGGCGGCACCCCGCCCAACAACAACATGCGGTACATGCTGATCAAGGCGGCCATGGGGTTCAGCATGAGATACCCCCTGATCTCGGGGGGCAAGGCAGCGATGTCGAAAAAAATCCCGGAAACAAAGAGCAGCATCATCAGGATGTTGTCCAGGATGACCCGCAGGTCGGGGAAAAAGGGCATAACGGCCGCCAGCAGGCTGGTCACCGCCACAATCAGCAACAATTGGGTCAGTATCACGAGCGGCAGCAGGCTCCAGGTCAGCGTCACCTCTGTGGGCGTAAATAGCAAAAAAACAAGGAAAAGGGTAAGGATAATCAGAAATTTAAACGTGTTAATGGCGATTTGGGTGAGGGGAAAAATGATTTTGGGCAAATACACCTGGTTCATCAGGCCGGCATTGGCCATCAGGCTGCTGGCGCCGGTGCTGAGGGTCGCATGAAACCACTTCCACACGATCAGCCCGGTGAGCAGAAAGAGCACAAACTTTTCGTCACCCCGGTTCAACAAATGGGCAAAGGCGATGTAGAAGACGCCCATGTACATCACCGGTTCGATCACCCACCAGAGCACCCCCAGATATCCCCGCGAGGCTTCGGCACGCAGCCCGGCCCTGGCTTTTTGCAGCACCAGGTCGACAAAATACCGCCAATCTCTTTGCCCCGAAAAAAGGGCGTGGTTGGCATTCACGTGTGAAAAACTCCCCAGACTTTTCAAATGGACGGATGGCTGCCCCGCAGGCTGGTTTTCAGAACTCGGGGAAATTGAAAGGGGCGAAAAAACTCATGAATACCTGGCTTCCCGGATTTCGTCGAGGCAGCGTTTGAGCGCCTGCTCCCACTTCGGCATGCAAAGGCCGAAGTGCAGACGCATTTTCTCCCCGTCCAGGCAGCTGTTCTTGGGTCTGGCAGCCAGCAGCGGATAGCCCTCGGTGGGGACTGGACAGAGTTTCGCCAGGCCGGCCTGGGGAAGGATGCCGCAACCCGCCGCGGCTTGCTTGACTGCCGTCGCCAAGCCGTGCCAGCTGGTCGCACCCGAGGCGGAGAGATGAAAGATGCCCGGGGAAAAACGTCCAGCCCTTCTTTCGTTCTGAACCTGCCTCACCATGTGGGCCGTGGTGTCGGCGATGTTGCGGGCCCAGGTGGGGCCGCCAACCTGATCGTCGACAATGTTGAGTTGTTCCCGCTCGGGCATCAAACGCAGCATGGTCTTCACGAAATTGCGGCCGCGGGCGGCATAGACCCAGGAGACGCGCAGAACAAGGTAGTCCCCCCCCACTTCCGCGAGCGCCTTTTCACCGGCCAATTTACTGCGGCCGTAGGCGCTGATGGGGCTTGGCAGGTCATCTTCCCGGTAGGGAGCGCGCTTGGAGCCATCGAAGACGAAATCGGTGGAAAAATGCACCAGGAGGGCATTGGCTTTTATGGCGCTTTCGGCCAGCACCCCCACGGCGGTGGCGTTGATCGTGTGGGCCAGGCGTTCTTCAGCCTCAGCCTTGTCCACGGCGGTGTAAGCGGCGGCATTGACAATTACATCCGGCCGGAGGTCTTCCACAAGCATCGGCAGTTTTTCCGGGTAGGCGAAATCGCAGTCGGACCTGCCCAGGGTCCTGACCCTGCCCAGGGGCATCAGGCTGCGGGCCAGTTCCCAGCCGACCTGCCCGTTGGCGCCCGTGACCAATAATTTCATTCGAAGACCTCGGCTTGTTCAAAAGAAAAACCGTCGCGATCTTTGGATGACAGCAAGGGTTCTCCCTGGAGCGGCCAGTGGATGTTCAGCGTAGCATCGTTCCAGAGAATGCAGCGCTCAAACTCGGGCGCGTAATATTCGGTTGTTTTGTATAGAAAATCGGCGTTGTCCGAAAGAACGAGGAACCCGTGCGCGAATCCGGGTGGAATCCAAAACTGACGGTGGTTGTCCTCGGTCAACTCCACGCCAACCCAGCGGCCGAAGGTGGCAGAGGTTTTGCGGATGTCGACGGCGACATCAAACACCGACCCGCGGATCACCCGAACGAGTTTCCCCTGGGGTTTCCTGATCTGGTAGTGCAAGCCGCGCAGGACGTTTCTGGCCGAGCGGGAATGGTTGTCCTGCACGAAAGGGGCCTGGACCCCGGTTGCTTCAAAGAATCCGCGGGCATTCCAGCTCTCCAGAAAAAACCCCCGGGAGTCGCCGAAAACCCTGGGCTCCAGCAGGAGGAGGTCGGGAATAGCGGTTTGGAACACCTTCATGAGCGGCCTTTGAATGTCCAGAATTTAAGTCGAAAAAGGGGACACGTCTGAAACGTTGCGGGTTTCTTGGGGGCTGCTGAGTTTTGAATTTTGCCGGGAATAAAACCCCAGGTC
>JASFIY010000433.1:0-3406 GCA_050122415.1 Desulfobacteraceae bacterium | reverse complement strand
ACGGCGATGGACGAAGTATGCACGACTCGAATTTGGATAACTGGCAACACAGCCACACGTTCGGCCAGGACTTCAGGCGATCTGGAGAGCGACGAACCATCATCGTCATCGTCATTACCGGGGTGATGATGCTTGTTGAAATCGTTGCCGGCATCATGTTCGGGTCGATGGCACTACTTGCGGACGGCCTTCACATGGCCTCCCATGCGGCGGCGTTGAGCATCACCGCTTTTGCATACATCTACGCACGGCGCCACGCAGACGACCGCCGCTTCAGTTTTGGAACTGGAAAGGTAAACGCTCTCGGTGGTTACAGCGGCGCGATCCTCTTGGCCGTGTTTGCCCTTCTGATGGGATGGGAAAGTGTCAGCAGACTGCTGAACCCTGTCGACATAGTCTTTAATCAAGCCATTTTTGTGGCCGTTCTCGGTCTGGCTGTCAACGGCATCAGCGTCCTTATCCTTGGGGGGAATGACCACGACCCACTCCATGACGACCACCGTCACGGCGATCATGGGCATGTGCATCACCACGATCACAATCTTCGTTCCGCCTACCTGCATGTGCTCGCGGATGCGCTGACATCCATATTGGCCATCCTGGCGTTACTTGCTGGTAAGTATTTCGGATCCATCTGGATGGACCCTCTGATGGGTATTCTCGGCGCTGTTCTTGTCGCTCGTTGGTCGGTCGGCTTGTTGCGCTGCACAGCCGGAGTGCTGCTTGATCGACAAGGACCGGCAGACGTTCGCCGCATCATTACAGAAAGCATCGAGTGCGATGGAGACAGCAAAATAGCGGACCTGCATCTATGGTCGATAGGTCCCAATATCAGCGCCGCGGTACTGACGGTCGTAGCTCACCACCCCTTACCGGCAGACGGGTATAGAGCACGCCTCCCAGCAAATCTCGGCCTGAAGCATATTTCAATCGAGATTCATCAATGCCCAGCGAAAGATAAGGCACGCACAGAACCAATGCTCACCTGACGCATGCAGCGAACGGCACCGCACGCCGCCGCTGATGCTGAACCTTATGCATGAGGCCCAAAATAAGCGAGTATAGAGTGGAAAGACCGGCAGAGCGCCTTCAGTTTAATGACGACCATTTTCGGTATCTGGTGCCAATCCGATTGTGAAAAGGGCCTTTGAAGTGTTATCAACAACCCCAGCGGAGCCAAGTACCGCAAAAAAATACGCATTGTGCAGATATCATGTCGTAACGGGATTGTCTGGAGTTTTTTGACTGGGACTCTATAGAAATCGCTCATTGCGCGGGCCCAAAACTTCCCGTGAAGACATACAAAAAAAGAGGAGAGGAAGGAATGGCAAAAAAAGACGGCAGTGCCTTTTTACAGAAAGTTTATTCTGTAAAAGACAAACGTGATTTGAAGGAGGCTTACGATCAGTGGGCTGAAAAATACGATGCGCATGTCACTGCATTCGGTTATCAGATTCCGGCTGTTGCCGCGGGCCTTTTGGGAAAATATGTGACGCAGGATACTACGCCGATTCTCGATGCCGGTGCAGGAACGGGACTGATGGGGTCCATCCTCGATGCGATCGGGTACCGTGGGCAGGTTGGTATCGATATCTCCGCTGGCATGTTGGAAAAGGCCAACCAGCGTGGTGTTTATAGGGATCTTCATCAAATGGTCCTCGGTGAGAAGCTGGATTTTCCTTCCGACTATTTCGGCGCTTGTCAGTCCATTGGAGTCTTCACCACCGGCCATGCGCCGGCAAGTGCCTTCGATGAGTTGGTGCGTGTGTTGTGCACGGGCGGCCATATTATTTTCAGCCTGTTGGAAGATGTCTATGTTCCGAAAGGTTACAAAGACAAGTTCGAAGCACTGGAAAAAGACGGCAAATGGCAGCTAGTGGAGAAAACCAAAAAGTTTCCTGGCTTGCCGCTTGAAGACCCAGACTTGTTTCACCGGGTTTATGTGTACCGTGTAAGTTGAGGTCGATTCTGAATCGGTGGAAGGCAATTTCACGGTTCTTTTTTTAGAAAGGGACGTCCATTGATTTATAAGTTGTCTATTTATCCCTGATTTGCTATTGCCATCACCATGCCCCGTCAATCCCGCATAGACGCCCCCGGAGCAGTGCACCACGTGATGGTGCGGGGGATCGAACGCCGCAAGATCTTTCTCGATGACCAAGACCGCAGCAACTGGATCGCGCGTCTGGGAAAAATCCTGATTGAAAACAGAACGCCCTGTTTTGCCTGGGCGTTGATGCCCAATCATGTCCACCTGTTGCTTCGAACCGGCCTGGTGCCGCTTTCCACCGTGATGCGGCGGCTGTTGACCGGCTATGCCGTCAGCTTCAACCGGCGCCACGAACGGCACGGCCAGTTGTTCCAAAACCGCTATAAATCGATTCTATGTCAGGAAGACCCGTACCTGAGGGAGCTTGTGGGTTACATTCATCTAAATCCCTTGAGAGCCGGTCCTGTGGCGAATATTGCCGGGTTGGACCGTTACCCCTTCAGCGGCCACAGCGCCTTAATGGGCCATCAGGACCGCCCCTGGCAGGACACGGTCTACGTTTTGAGACTGTTCTCTGAGAGGAAGTCAAACGCCCGCAAACGGTACCGGGAATTTGTGAAAAAACAGATAAGCAAGGGGCAGCGTCCGGAGTTGGTCGGCGGCGGTTTGATTCGCAGCCTGGGGGGGTGGCAGCCGGTAAAACTGCTGCGAAAAAGGGGGCAGCGCATCAAGGGGGACGAACGTATTTTAGGGGACAGCGATTTTGTCAGCGAGGTTCTGGCCGCCAGCCAGGATGAGCTGGAGCGTAAGGCCCGATACCGAAAAAAAGGATATGATTTCAATTGGCTTGTCGACCGTGTGGCGCGGTTGTTGGAAATGGGTATGGATGAGGTTTTAACTGCCGGTCGCTACCCCCAAACGGTCAAAGCCCGCAGCATTCTCTTGTATTGGGCGCACCGTGAGCTGGGCATCTCCACCGTCGAGCTTGCCAGACGCGTGAACCTTTCCCAACCGTCCGTCAGCCAATCCATCCGGCGCGGCGAAAAACTGATTTCTGAAAATGGTTATGAACTGCTGCCGAAAACATAACAATAAATCAATGGACGTCCCTCAAATGCTCGTTGACATTCCGTACGCAATGGCGTACTTCTGAGAAGCTTGAAAAATCAAGGATCGAGGTATATCATGCCCACTTTTACGGCAACCGAAGCAAGATCGAAGCTTTACCGTCTGATCGACGAGGCGGCCTCGTCGCATGAACCGATTGTCATCACCGGAAAGCGTGGGAGCGCAGTCCTCATTTCCGAGGACGACTGGCGATCCATTCAGGAAACGCTCTACCTCCTGAATATCCCTGGAATGCGCGAATCCATACGGGAAGGGTTGGCGACCCCGATTGAGGAGTGCACTGAGGAC
>JASFIY010000432.1:0-3407 GCA_050122415.1 Desulfobacteraceae bacterium | reverse complement strand
GTTGCCCTGGGCGTCGGTGTACCGGTAGAATTCCGCCCAGCCGGGGGCTGCCAGCAGCACCCCGCCCCAGACCACGAGAACCCATCTAAAGCGCTTCATGTTCACCCCCCGTGCGCCGCGTGTTGAATTTGCATCGAAGGCCAGCCTTCACAGCGTTTTTTCGGCCGGGCGGGTGTGTTCCTGAAGCCCACCGGTTTGCCGCCGAGCCCAAAGGTTGACGCCTGCCGACCCGTGGCTAAACTTAAAAACATGTGCGCGGCGGGTCACCGCGCCGGGCGGGATGCCGCCCGGCGCGGTTCCCGCTTGACTTTGAAACCAACCGGGTGCCCGGCCCGGTGCAAAAGCCGGCGCAGGTTCCCGCGGGAGGAGCAAGATGAGCGAAAAAACGGAAATTCTCGATTACCTGATGACGGTCATCGGCGAGGAAGGCTGCGGGGTGGCCTGCAGCGAGGCCGAAATTTTCAAAGATGCGGAAGGCTGGAAAATGATGCTGGAGGGCTTCATGGCCCCCTGGCCGCTGGGACAAACGGTGGCGGAGGCCAAGGAGCGCATCCGGGAGTACGCCGAAATGGGTTTCGGGCTGAGCTGACGCCCAGAGAGCCGCCCAAAGCGCCGGGGGGCGAGGCTGCAACCATCGTCCAGAACGCCGGTGCGAACTCCGGGCCGGGCATTTCCTTCCGGGACTCTGCTTTGGTTCAGTCACCCGTCGGCCCGCAGGCGTCCCGCAGCCGGCGGTTGATCTCCAGCTTTTCCAGGGAAAGCCGGATGACATCGCGAAATTTCGGGTCCCGCGCCAGATAGTCCTCGAAGAACGCCCCCACCTCCGCCTCCCGCCCCAGACCACAGACCGGCACAATCGCACCGATGACGCGCTCATAGAGCATGGGGTGAAATTTCTCGAGCTCACCGAGACGGGCGCGGTACCAATCCCACATCAGCGGCAGCGCCGCGGGATTGACTGCCATGGCGGCGATGGGAACGAACTGGTTGCGTCCCGGCACCTCGGCCATGACGAAATCAAGGGCCCTGTGAATCAGCTCGGGCCGCGGCAAACACCCCAGGGCGATTAGCACATTCATGCGGTCGTGCTCGCTGGGGGCGGATTTGAAACGCCCCAAAAACCATTCCAGGACCGTCTCGGAAGCGAAGAATGCGCCCGTCTGCATCACGCTGCGGCAGATGTCGGGGTGAACCGTTGTGCCTGCCATCAGCGCTGCGAACCTCTCCTGGGCGAAGGCCGCACATTTTTGGGACCCGAAGTGCACCGCCAACCAGAGAATCTGATCACGCAGCAGCGAGCGGGTGAGGGCTTCCCCCGGCCGCGGCGCCAGACCGATGGCCTCCAGCGCCCTCTCAAAGAGGGTGCGGCCCAGGTCGGCTGCCCGCCCGCCCAGCGGCGAGGGGCAGACCAGGTGGGCGTGATCCAGGTTGGCGGCGATGCTGGAAAGCGGCAGGAAACCGGTTTCGTCCCGGTAATGGGCGAGGAAATCCAGATACTCCGAAAGCGGCACGCTGCCGCTGCGCACCAGGGCGTAGAGATCGTTCTGGAGCCCCCAACGGTCCAGGGCGTCCAGTTGCCCGGTGCGCACAGCCTCGCCCAGCGCCGCCAGGTTGGCGCCGTCGCGATAGGACACCCGGTAAAAGCCCCGCTGACCGAAGTTGACCTTGTAGCAGCGGCATTCGGCGCCGATCGCCACCCGGGTTTCGGGCCCCTCCATAAGGACGTTCTCCTCCCGCAGCGACCCGTTTTGGTCGTAGACACCGATCGCAACCGGCACCAGCCAGGACTGGATCGATTCCATGGGCAGGTAGCTGAACCGCCGCTGGCGCAGAACCAGCTCACCGGCCTCGCGGCTCACCTCCACCATGGGGTGGCCGGGCTGCTCCACCCAGCTTTGCATGATCCGGGTCACCGGCTGCTGTGAGACCGCCTCCAGCGCCTCCCACAGGTGATGGCTGGCGGCGCAGCCGTAGGCGTGGGTCGCGAGGTATTGCCGCAGCCCGTCGCGGAAATGCCCATCGCCGATAAAGCCGTGAATCTGGCGCAGGATGCTGCCGCCCTTGCTGTAGATGATCGGTGCGGTGCCGGCGTTGATGACCACGTGCGCGCCGCCAGGGATTTCGATGGCAAAGGTTTCCTGCAGGCCGTCGCGGGCCAGGGCGCTTTCGGTCTGTCCGGCGACGAACTGCTCCCAGATGCCCCAGTCCGGATAATAGTGGTCCACCACCCCGTAGCCGAAATAGGTGGCGAAGCTCTCGTTGAGCCAGAGGTATTTCCAGTCCACCGGCGTGACCAGGTTGCCGAACCACTGGTGCACGATTTCGTGGGCCGTCACCTCGCAGATGCGCTCTGCGGCCGATCGGGAGGTGATATCGGGATAGTAGAGGAGGAGATTTTCGCGGAAGGTGATCGCCCCCCAGTTTTCCATGGCGCCGAAGGCGAAATCGGGGACCGCGATCAAATCCATTTTGGACAGCGGGTAGTCGATGGCGTAGTAATCCTGGCAATACGTCAGGGCCTTGCGGCCGAAATCCAATCCGAAGCGGCCGTAGCGGCTCAACCCCGGCGGGGTGGCCACCCGCACCAGAGGCTTGCGGGGATCCTCGATGAATTCGAATTCACCCACCCCGAAAAAGAGAAGATAGGTGGACATCTTGGGGGTGGTGTGAAAGGCCACCGCTTTGCGGCCGTCGCCAAGCGGCCGTTCAGCCGCCACGCTCTGGTTGGAAATGGCCTGCAGGCCGCCCGCGACGATCAGCTCCAGATCGAAGGTGGCCTTGTGGGCCGGGTGGTCCAGGCAGGGGAACGCCATGCGGGCCGCACTTTCCTGGAACTGGGTGACCGCCATGAATTTCGGCTCCTCGGCGCTGCCGTAGCGGCTGCGGTAAAACCCCGCCATCTGATCGTTGATCCGGCCCTCGAAGCCCAGGCTCAGCACGAACTCGCCGGTCATGGCCGCGGGCAGGGTCACCTGCACCCATTCATCGGCGGGGGTGACCGTGAACGGGCAGTCGTGGGTCCGCCCGCCCGCCTGTAACTTGCAGTCCCACAAGGCGAGCTCCAGCATGTTGAGACCCACCGCCGTCACCGGCGCGGGCGCATGCCAGCGGATGTCCACCCGGCCGCTGAACCGGAAACGGGAAAGATCGGGCGTTAACGACAGTTTGTAGTGGATGGGCAGGGCTTCGGACATGGTGTTCCTCCACATGGGGGTGTCCCGGAAAATGATGAATCGAAAAGGGGCGCTGCGACCCTGCGTGTCTCAGCGGCCGATCAAACTCAGGCTCAAAGCGGGCCAGTAGGTGATGATCACCACAGCGGCCAGAAGCACCAGCATGAAGGGCACGGTGGCCCGGTAGACTGTGGTCACCGGGATTTTGAAGCGGTAGCTGGCGATGAAGAGGTT
>JASFIY010000431.1:0-3407 GCA_050122415.1 Desulfobacteraceae bacterium | reverse complement strand
AAGTCCAGATAGCGCGCCGGCCCCAATGTCGCGCCGCACTTTTCACAGAACAGCAGCTTCTGCCGGTTCAGAATCGTGCCGCACAGGGAGAGGATCCGCTCGCCTTCCCGGTCTTCCATCTGCATGGCGCCGGTGGGGCAGTTGGCGGCGCAGGCCCCGCAGGTGATGCAGCGCTCGGCGGTGATCCGAAAATCGGTTTTAACCGGGTGGTCAAAGTCAAAATAGCCCAGCTGCAAGGCGTTGACGCCCATTTTGTCGCGGCAGACCTCCACGCACTTGCCGCAGCGCAGGCAGATATCGCAGCGCAGGCAGCGGCGGCTTTCTTCGCGCACGTCGTTTTCGGAATAGCCCAGCTCCACCTGTTGATAGGTGGTGCGCCGGCGGTCAAGGTTGAGCAGCGGCATTTCGGGCCGCTTGAGCACCATCTTGGTGCTCGCCGGGATATCGAAGTAAGCCACCCGTCCGCGCCTGACCGGCACCGGCGGCATCTTGGGCTGGGGAATGCCGGACAGAAAGCGGTCGATGGAATCGGCCGCGCGTTTGCCGCCGCCGATGGCCTCGATCACGGTGGCCGGGCCGGTGACGGCGTCGCCGGCGGCGAAAACCCCGGGGATCGAGGTCTCCATGGTCACCATGTTGACCTGGATGGTGCTGCGCCGAGTCCACTCCAAGCCCTTCAGGCCGGCCATGCAGCTGTTGTCCACGCGCTGGCCGATGGCGCCGATGACGACGTCGGCCGGCATCACGAAGTCGCTGTCGGCAATCGGCACCGGGGACATGCGCGTGCTGCCCTCCTTGCGCACCAGCTCGGCCCGCAGGCACTGGAGGCCGGTCAAGCGGCCGTCCTCACCGGTCAGACCGGTGGGGATGGTGAGAAAGGCCAGGCGCACGCCCTCCTCCTCGGCCTGCTCGACCTCCTCCTCGTCGGCCGGCATCTCGGAGCGGGTGCGGCGGTAGGCGATGGTGACCTCCTCGCTGCCCAGCCGCAGGCAGGTGCGGGCCGCATCGATGGCCACATTGCCGCCGCCGATGATGACCGCCTTTTTGCCGGGCACCGTGCGGTCCCCCAGGGCCACGCGCTTGAGAATGTCGATGGCATCCAGCACCTGGGGGAAGTCCTCCTCGCCCGGCATGCCCATTTTGTAGGCGCTGTGGCAGCCGATGGCGAAAAAGAAGGCGGCAAAGCCCTCGGCCTTGAGAGCCTCCAGGGTCACGTCGCTGCCGAAGCGGGCGTTGAAATGGAATTCGACCCCCAGCTCCTGGAGCATGGCGACTTCCCGGTCGATCACCTCGCGCGGCAAACGGTAGCGCGGGATGCCCACCATGATCATGCCGCCGGAGACCGGCAGGGCTTCGATCACCCGCACCCCGTAGCCCTTCAGCGCCAGGTAGTAAGCGGCGCTGAGGCCGCCGGGGCCGGCGCCGATGACGCAGACTTTTTGTCCCTTGGGCGGCTCCTGGGGCGGGTTCTTGTAGTGGCGCTCGGAAAGGGCGCGCTCGGCTGCAAAGGCCTTGAGGAATTTGATCGAAACCGGGGTGTCGATCCGCCCCCGGACGCACATGAACTCGCAGGGGCGGGTGCAGACCAGGCCGCAGACCCACGGAAAGGGGTTGTCGCGGCGGATCACCTCGATGGCCTCGGCATCCCGCCCCAGCCCGATCAGGCTGACGTAGGTGGGGACGTCGATGCCCGCCGGGCAGGCCATCTGGCAGGGGGCGGGGGCCAGCTTGACGCAGTCGCGGGTGGCGCAGTTGTGGGTTTCCACGTGGCTGCGGAACACCTCTTCGTGCGCGCTCAGGGCGGCCACCACCTGACGGCCGGTTTCGAGCCCGGCCGACGTCGGCGGGTCGTCCCGCAGGGAGCCTGCCAGCTCCCGGATGGCCGGCAGGTGGTCGGCCCCGGCGCGGCCCCAGGCGACGTCCCTGAGCAGGTCCAGAATTTCTTCGGTTATGCGCCGGTTCCAGGGGGTGGCCAGACGGCCTGAGCCAAGGGTCTCCTCCAGCTGGCGGATGAGAGCGGTTACCGGGCAGATGGCATCGGGCATGGTTTTTCCCTATATCGAATGGCGGCCGGGTTTCCCGGGCCTTGGGGCACGGTGCCCCGCCGAGCGGCCGTTACAGATCGCTGTGCTCCAGGGCCGCAACCGCTTTGGCGTGGCGTTCGCGGCGGATCTGGGTCATTTCCTCCACCTTGCCGAAATGCAGGCACTGGGAGGTGCAGATGGTGACGCAGGCCGGTTTGAGGCCCTGGTCGACCCGGTCCATGCAGTAGTCGCACTTGACGACCTTGCCGGTTTCCGGGTTCCACTGGGGCGCGCCCCAGGGGCAGGCCGAGATGCAGGTCTTGCAGCCGACGCAGAGGTTCTGGTCGACGAAGACGATGCCGTCGCTGGTGCGCTGCTGCATCGCGCCGGTGGGGCAGGCGGCCACGCACCACGGGTTTTCGCAGTGGAAACAGGGCATGAAGATGTAGGCTGCGCGGGGCAGGCCGCTGATCAGCTTGGGGCCGACGGCGATGATTTGGCACAGCTTCGGCCCCGGCGGCAGTCCCTTGGTGGCCTTGCACTGGATTTCGCAGGAGTGGCAGCCGATGCAGTTTTTGGTGTCCTGAAAGAGATAGTATTTGCTCATGCGTGATTTTCCTCCAGATGCCCGCAAGCCGGTCGCTCGTGCCGTGATCCGCCGCCAGGCCCGGCTAAGCTCGATGAAGCGGTAAAAAGTCGAAATTCAGACGGTTTCGGAAAAAGCGCCAGGTTGCGGCGCGCAAATCTCAGCGCTGTGAGGCGTACTTAGGGTACGCCGCAGCGGCTTCGAGATGCAGCCCAACGCGGAAAGTGGCCTTTCTGCGGAACCGTCAAGCTTCGTTTCAAATCCGGTTCAGGCGGCCTTCA
This sequence comes from Desulfobacteraceae bacterium, assembly GCA_050122415.1. Taxonomy (GTDB): domain Bacteria; phylum Desulfobacterota; class Desulfobacteria; order Desulfobacterales; family JAABRJ01; genus JAABRJ01. The sequence goes on along the minus strand of JASFIY010000431.1, from coordinate 516 downwards.
CCGCCACCGACGGGTGGTTGCAGGCCGGGCTCCCGGCGACCTTGCCGCAGATATTTTCCTGTCGCTTGCAGGCCAATCGCCCGGGGGCCCGCCGTTTTGGTGCGCCTTCGTCGCGGCAGCAAAAAATTTGCGTTTCGAGGTTTCACTGTTATCCTTTTACCGCAAATGGAATAGATTTAAAACACATAAAAACATGGCGGCCCGTTCAGGCCGCAGGGTTTTTCAGGAGTTGGCCTGCTGCCGGCGAACACCGCCACCGCCAAGATGATTCGACGCATCGCCATCACCGGACCCGAGTGCAGCGGCAAAACCACCCTGGCAAAAGCGCTCGCCGCCCATTACGGCACCCTCTGGGTTCCGGAATACGCCCGCGAATACCTTGCCGCCCTCGGCCGGCCCTACCGCTTCGAGGACATCGGCGCCATCGCCCGCGGCCAGCTGCGGCGAGAAGCCCGCTACGTCGCCCGGGCCAAGCGCTTCCTCTTCTGCGACACCGAGGCGATCGTCGCCAAAATC
>JASFIY010000430.1:0-3413 GCA_050122415.1 Desulfobacteraceae bacterium | reverse complement strand
CCCCATCGCCGTGGTGGCGTTTGCCGCCGTTTTCCCCGGCGCATCCGACGTGGAGACCTTCTGGAGGAATGTCCGCGGCAAGGTGGACGCCTGCCGCGAGGTCCCACCGGAGCGCTGGGTCGCGCCGGCGGAGGTTATGGTCAGCCCGAGACCCCAGCCGGATCGGGCCCTCACCCGCCGCGCCTGTCTGGTGGACCCCCTGCCGCTGGATCCCGCCGGCCTGGACCTGGATGCGGACCTGCTGGCGGCGCTTGACCCCCTCTATCACCTGGTGCTCGCCGCCGGCCGCGATGCCTTTGCCCAATGCCGGCACGCGCCCCTCGACCGGGAGCGTATCGGCACCATCCTGGCGGCCATCGTCCTGCCCACCGACGCCGCCTCCCGAGTCAGCTGGGAATTGCTCGGCCGACCCCTGGAAAACCGGCTTTTCAAAGGGCCCTGGCACCCCGCCGCCATCGACCGCCATGCCTGCCTGGCCGCCCAGGTGGCGGGCCTGCCGGCCGCCCTGCTGGCCCGCGCGCTCAACCTCGGCGGCGGCAGCTACACCCTGGATGCCGCCTGCGCCTCGTCGCTTTTCGCCCTCAAACTGGCCTGCGACGCCCTTCAGACGCATCGGGCGGACGCCATGCTGGCCGGGGGCGTGTCACGCCCGGACTGCCTCTACACCCAGGTGGGCTTCAGCCAGCTGCGGGCGCTTTCACCCTCGGGCCGCTGCGCCCCCTTTGACCGCGGCGCCGACGGGCTGGTGGTCGGAGAGGGCGCCGGCATCCTGGTGTTGAAGCGCCTGGCAGACGCCCTGGCCCATGGCGACCGGATTCACGCCGTGATCCGGGGCATCGGCCTTTCCAACGACATCGACGGCAGTCTCCTGGCGCCGGCCAGCGAGGGCCAGCTGCGGGCCATGCAGGGGGCCTACGCGGCCGCCGGCTGGTCGCCGGATGCGGTGGACCTGATGGAGTGCCACGGCGCCGGGACCCCCGTGGGGGATGCCACCGAGGTGCGCAGCCTGGCGTCCCTTTGGGAGGGCCTGAGCTGGCAGCCCCAGCAGTGCGCCATCGGGTCGGTCAAATCGATGATCGGCCATCTGCTCACCGCGGCCGGGGCCGCCGGGGCCATCAAAACCCTCCTGGCCCTGCAGCACCGCACCCTGCCCCCCTCGCTGCACTTCAGCGCCCCGCCGGCCGGAAGCCCGCTTTTGGACGGCCCCTTCCGGGTTCAAACCGAGCCCGCCGACTGGGAGCCCCGCACCGGCGGCAAACCCCGCCGGGCGGCGGTGAGCGCCTTCGGTTTCGGCGGCATCAACGCCCACATGCTGCTGGAGGAGTTCACCGAACCCGACCCGGCCGTGCCCCCGCCCGCCCGCAGCGCCCCCGGGGCCGCGGCGACGGCGACGGCGGTCCCGGTGCCGGCGGCGATCATCGGCATGCAAACCTTTTTGGGAACCCTGGAGGGCTTGCCGGCCTTCCAGGAAGCCGTTTTCACCGGCAGCCCGGCCATCGGCCCCAGACCGTCCCAGCGCTGGCGGGGGGCTGAGGCCGCGGCCGCAGGCCTCCTCGGCAACGCCGGCAACCGGGGGGGGTTTCTGCCGGACCTGAGGGTGGGGGTCGGAGAGTTCCGCATCGCCCCCAACGAAATTGCCGATCTCCTGCCCCAGCAGCTCTTGATGCTCAAGGCCGCCGCCGGCGCCATGCAGGCCGCCGGTTTGGAGGGCCGGCCGGAGCGGCCGCGGATGGGTGCCGTGATCGGGGTCGACTTCGACTTCGCGGCCACCGACTTTCACCTCCGCTGGCGCCTGCTGCAGGCCGCCGCCGAGTGGAACGAGCGTTACGGCCTGGGCCTCGGCCCCCGGGCTCTGGCCCACTGGCGGGCCGAGCTGGCCGACGCCTGCGGCCCGCCGCTGACCGCGGTGCGCACCCTGGGGGCCCTGGGGGGAATCGTTGCCAGCCGGATCGCCCGCGAGTATCGCTTGGGGGGGCCGACGTTCACCGTTTCGGCGGAAGCCGCGGCCGGCATGCGGGCCCTCGAAATCGGGGTGCGCGCCGTGCAGCGGGGCGAGTTGGACGCCGTTCTGGTGGGGGCCGTGGACATCACCGCCGATGTCCGCAACCGGGCCGGACGCCACGGTATCCGGCCGCTGGGCGCCGGTGCCAGCGTACGACCCTTCGAGCGCCGGGCCGAGGGCACCCTGCCCGGCGAAGGGGCAGTGGCGCTGGTGCTCAAACCCTTGGACCAGGCCTTGGCCGACGGGAACCGGGTCTACGCCGTGGTGGGCGGTATCGGCGCCGCCGACGGCGGGACGATCGCCACCGGCCTGCCCGGCAGCGCCGCCTATCGTCTCTCCCTGGAGCGCGCCCTGCGCGACGGCAACATCCCGGCCACCGCCGTCGGTTACCTGGAAGCCCACGGCAGCGGCGACCCGGCCGAAGACCGCGTGGAGTGCGCTGCGCTGCATGCCGTCTTTGGGCAGCCCGATAGAGAAGCAGGCCCCGCGGCCTGCGCGGCGGGCAGCCTGAAAGCGATCCTCGGACACAGCGGGGCGGCTGCGGGTCTCGCCGGGGTGGTCAAGACCGCCCTTTGCCTCCACCACGAATTGATTCCGCCCCTGCCCGACTTCAGCGAGCCGGCCGACGAGCGTTGGCACGGGGGACCGTTTCATTTCCCGGCCTTTGCCCAGTACTGGGTGCGCAACCGCTGCGAGGGCCCGCGGCGGGCGTTGGTCGCGGCCATGACCCCGGCGGGCGGCTGCATGCACGTCCTGCTGGAGGGGGTCGAAGCGGCGCCGGCCGCATCCGGCCAGCCGAAGCCGCACATGCAACACCGTCACCCGGCAGGCGAGCTGCCCCACGGGCTTTTTTGCATCAGCGCCAACGACCGCGAAGGCCTCGCCGCCGGGCTGGAGCGCCTGCAGCGCCACCTGGAGCGCCAGGGGGCGACCGCCACGATGGCGTCCCTGGCCCGCAGCTGGCACCGCAGCGCAGCACCGGAGAGCGCCGCAGCGTTGGGGGTGGCGATCATCGCCGGCAGCCACGAGCGCCTGGGGCACTGGATCCACGAGGCCCGCGGCGCCGTAAGGGAGGCCGCCGCCGTGCGCTGCAGCGGCCCCGGCGGGGTCTGCTTCACCCCGGCGCCGCTGGGTCCCGGGGGGCCGGTGGCCTTTGTCTACCCCGGCAGCGGCAATCACTTCCTGGGCATGGGGCGCGCCATCGGCGTGCGCTGGCCCGAGGTGCTGCGGGGCATGGACGCCGCCACCGATCATTTGAAATCCCAGATGCTGCCCGACGCCATCCTGCCCCGCCGCAGCGCCTGGGGCCCCGGCTGGGAAAAGGCCGCCCTGGCGAGGCTTGCCGCCGACCCGCTGCAGCCCATTTTCGGCCAGGTGATGCACGGCGGGCTGATGACCGCCCTCGTGCGCC